>CAYWRV010000176.1:0-4274 GCA_964460865.1 uncultured Smithella sp.
CGGCCCTGACCCGCCAGCGTGGACAAGTTATGCATTATGACTCTCAGCGAGATTTCTCAGATACAAATACAATTATTTTGCATGCTATGCGACAGAAGGTTATAGTTTACGGTACGCAGGATCGTTACGGTCGGAAGTGCAGGCTCGTATTATTTCGCTTGACTCACAAAGCAAAATCATGATGACAAATAAGCTCTGCCGTTAGATTATATGCTCAAGGGGCCGCTTTGGGTGATTATCGGGTGATTAACGGTTATTCTCACGGAAAAAGAGAGAAAAATACGGCGTTGAAGATCATCAATCGATGTTCGATGCGTTTCTACCTTTTAAATCGTTTGCGGAGAATATCGCATGAATACCTGGATGACTAAAAACAGTCAGCAAGTGACAAGGGTACAGGGCGGAAGAACCAATATATTCATGGTTTCCCTGGGAAACAGGAGCATGCTCATTGATGCCGGTTATCCGGGCAGGCACCGCACGCTGGTTTCGCGCCTGAAATTGTCGGGCATTGGTAAGCCGGAAGGCATCGTACTTACACACGCCCATTTCGACCATGCGGGCAGGGCTGCATCTCTTCGGGAAATATTCGGGTGTCGTGTCTATATCCACCGAAGCGAGGCGGAGTTTCTAAAAAGAGGAGCCAACCCCGTCATACGGGGAGCCACCGCATTAGGTTCAATCATAGCCTTTATGGCATCAATCGCTCCTGAAAAATTCCTTGCCTATCCCCCTTGTCATCCGGACATTTCTGTGGATGATCGCCTCGATCTTTTCGACCTTGGCCCGGACACATACATTCTGCATACACCAGGGCATACGTCCGGGTCGATGAGCGTTATTGTGGGCGGCGAGATAGCTGTGGTGGGTGACAGCATTTTCGGAATGTCCCGCCGCTCGATCTTTCCTCCTATTGCCGAGGACCAGCATCAGCTTCTTGAAAGCTGGGAACGCCTTCTCGACACAGGCTGCAGGATCTTCCTCCCTGCGCATGGCGGCGCGAAGACGGACGGTGAACTTCGTTTAGAATACGGGCGAAGGGGAGGGACACGGGCCCTTGCCGCTTCATGACTTCAGAGGGGTTGCTTCAGAATATATCACTACTGTGAAAGGGGAAGATAAACATGGGGAAGATGCTTACACTTTTGACAATAGGTTTTGGTGTTTTGTGCCTTCTTTTTCTTGTTCTCACAGTTGCGACGGTACGTAAAAAGAAAATCGTCGGATCTTTGACTGCTGTTTTGTGTGCTCTTTTGTGTCTGTCACTGGCCGCTTTGTCCGGTACGATTGCCATTGCGACAAAAGGTTACCGCGCACTGACACATGAAGAGGTTGCGGCTGTTGTAAGGGTAGAGCCGGCAGGAGAAAAGAGAGTGAGCGCCCACTTCCGGTTTGCCGACGGGCGTGAGGCATCTTATCAACTTGCGGGTGATTCCCTGTACGTTGATGCCCATATTCTCAAGTGGAAACCCCTTGCCAATGCCTTCGGCCTGCACACCTTCTATGAGCTCGACAGAGTATCGGGGCGCTACATGAATATTGAAGATGAAATATCCGGGCCGCGCACCCTGTATTCTATTTCCCGCGACAAACCTCTGGATATATTCAACTTGAGGCGGATCTATCCCGTTTTCACCCCACTGCTGGACTGCCAGTACGGGTCGGCTGCGTTTATAAACGCCGAGGAACCTGCCACACTGGAAATACGTGTATCGACAACAGGGCTTTTAATCCGCAGGGCCAAGTGAGCCCGGAGAAAAACAACTTCTCTTGTATTGCCGGGTCTTATATGTTTAAAATGCTTTTCCGGACGCCGGAAACCGGTGAAAGTTGCCGGATGAAATACAGATGTCGGGATTCAAAAACAACCTCTCAATCACCGGCAGGCTGTTTATAAAAAACAATAATTAAAAGGGAAGGTGAAGCTATGAACAATTTTATCTTTTACAACCCGACAAAAATTATCTTCGGCAGGGACACGATCAAAGCCATCGGTAAGGAAATACCGAAAGGCTCCAAAGTGATGCTGACCTTCGGTGGCGGCAGCATCAAGCGCAACAGGATCTATGACGAGGTGACGGCGGCGCTTACGGGCTTTGAAGTTGCCGAGTTCGGCGGTATAGAGCCCAATCCTACCTATGAAACGCTGATGCAGTGTGTAGAAAGGGTGCGCAGCGAAAACATCGATTATCTTCTGGCAGTCGGAGGCGGGTCAGTCATCGACGGGACGAAGTTTATTGCGGCGGCAGCTCTTTACCAGGGCGATCCCTGGGAAATTGTCAAAAAGTACGGTATGACGATTGAGCGTGCCCTGCCTTTCGGTACGGTTCTGACCCTCCCGGCCACCGGCTCGGAGATGAACAGTGGTGCAGTGATCACGCACCGCGCACTGAATCCCAAACTTCCTTTCAACAATCCGGCGCTTTTCCCTGAATTTTCCGTGCTTGATCCGACCAAGACCTATACTTTACCCGCCGAGCAGATCGGAAACGGAGTGGTGGACACATTCGTTCATGTGACCGAACAGTACCTCACCTATCCGGTGAACGGCAAACTCCAGGATCGTTTCGCCGAGGGGATACTTCTGACTTTGATCGAAGAGGGGCCCAAAGCACTGGCCGAGCCGGAAAATTATGATGTGCGCGCCAACCTGATGTGGTGCGCCACGCTGGGACTCAACGGTTTGATAAGCGCCGGTGTTCCCCAGGACTGGGCCACCCACATGATCGGCCATGAACTCACGGCGCTCAAAGGGCTTGACCATGGTAAAACACTGGCGGTTGTGCTGCCGGCCATGCTGAAAATACGCGCCGCAGAGAAGAAGGAAAAACTTCTGCAGTATGCACAGCGTGTGTGGGGTATCCAAAGCGGTGACGACGAAGCGCGCATCGGGCTGGCCATCGAAAAGACGCGTGATTTTTTTGAGAACATGGGGATTCCCACCCGTCTTTGCCAATACGGTATCGAGAAGGATGTCATCCCGGAGATCGTCGGACAGTTAAAAGTCCATGGCATGGTGAGGCTCGGTGAAAAAAGGGACGTCACCCCCGAGTTGGTGGCTGAGCTTTTACAGGATTGTTTATAACAGATGGGAGGAAATCACATGGATCAAAATTCAGTGGTTCTTATTTCCGGCTGTTCTTCAGGAATCGGCCTGGCACTGGCAAGGGAATTCGCGTCGCGGGGTTGCCGTGTCTTCGCTACAGCGCGAAAACCTGAGGTTATTGAAAATCTGAAACAGGAGGGCATGGAAACAGCGGCACTCGACGTCACCAGTCGGGATTCCATTGATGCGTGCGTGGCCGAAGTGCTGTCAAAAGCGGGACGGATTGATGTGTTGGTCAATAACGCCGGTTACGCGCTTATCGGGGCGATGATGGATCTGCCTATCGATGATTTGCGCCTCCAGTTCGAGACGAATGTGATCGGTCTGATGGCTCTGACGAAGGCCGTCGTGCCGCACATGATCAAAAACCGCTCCGGCCTGGTGGTCAATATCGCGAGCGTTTCCGGAATCTGCGCCACACCGTTTGCCGGTGCTTACTGCTCGACGAAAGCGGCTGTGAACCTTATGTCCACATCCCTCAGGCTTGAGCTTGCACCTTTCGGTATTGATGTAATTACGGTGCAGCCGGGGGCGATTAAATCAGGCTTCGGTAAAGCCGCCCTGCACAGCATCAGACTGGGCGAGAAGTCGGTTTACGCCCCCCTGTCCCGCTATATAGAGGGGCGCGCCATGTCCTCGCAGAAAGACCCCACATCGGCGGAAGAGTTTTCCTCGCAGCTGGTCGATAAACTGTTTTTGAAAAAAATTCCCAAAATCATCCGCCTGGGAAAATCTTCCACACGCCTGCCGCTTGTGGCCAGCCTGCCGGCAGGGAGGTTTGACAAAATTATGACAAAGATGTTCGGCCTGGACAAACTTAAAAAATAGCGACCGGGAAAGGGAGGGGAAGTGAAGTTTCAGTTTGCCCACAACAATTTTAATGTGTTGGATCTGGAAAGAAGTCTGGCCTTTTACCGCGAGGCACTCGGCCTTGAAGAGGTGCGCCGCCATGAGGCGGCCGATGGCAGTTTTGTACTGGTTTTTCTCGGCGACGGCAAAACTCCTCACCAACTGGAGCTCACCTGGATGAAAGATCGCCTGGAACCTTACAATCTGGGAGATAACGAATTCCATCTGGCCTTTCGTGTCGACGACTTTGATGAGGCGCACAGGCTGCACGAAAAAATGGGCTGCATCTGTTTTGAAAACAAAAAGATGGGCATATACT
>CAYWRV010000177.1:0-4193 GCA_964460865.1 uncultured Smithella sp.
CCGGATTAAAACATGCTCCTGAGGCGGAAACAGGACGGTAAAGGTCGGCATAAAGGGAGAAGAGTGTAATGGTGCCGATATTTTTTAAAAAGACCAAAAACAAACAGAGCTCCTACCGGATCATCGTCATGCTGTCGGCGTGGGGCTTTATACTGGTGGTTACTTCATTTTTATTTCTGACGCTGGGGGTTGTACTTGATGAGATGCTGGGCACCTCACCGAAATTAATGCTCGCGATGCTTTTTTTGGCGATTATCGGTTGTTTAATCGAATTATTTCAGGAGATCCGTAACATCATAAAAAAAGAGGAAGAGGAGTCTTCGGGCGGCAGGGGCAAATGAGCGGGGAAAGGTCATCTTCTAATTATCAAGCCGGTCTACTGGTGCCCAGCGGATCATTTCCGGCTCGGCGGTTTTGCTCATCTTTTTGTATTTTTCAAAATCCTCCTTTGTCTTCGGAAACGAAAAAATGTAATCCACCTTGCTGAATTTTCCCTCCCGGACTGTTTGCATCACCAGGCCGCACAGAAGATCTCCGTTATCCTCGATGCCGAACAGTTCAGCGGGGAATTCATCTCCGGCGACCGGCAGGGCCTGATGAAGATTGGCGCGAATCTCCGCCGGACGGACCGAGCCGGTAATCTGAATCGTTTTGGCGATGACTTTAAGAATTGTGTAGTGGAGGACGCACTCGGCAGTGATGTCTCTCTTATAGGCGGCATAAAATCTTTCCTTGAAAGCAGGCATCGCCGGCACAGGTACAGCACCGATGTCGCCGGTGCTGATCATCCCTTCCAGGAGTTTCATGTCGCCCAGCATTTTGGCAACATAATCGGGCTTGGCCTGGTCAATGAGAATAAAGCCGCCACGAAATCCCCTTTCCCTGGCTTGCCTGACAACCAGGGCGGTGGTGGCGGAAGGGCCGCCGATGAGCAGCACTTCCGGCTTTTTGGCCAGCGCCGCCGCCAGCGGTACGGAAAAATCAGTCTCAGTGTAATAATTGACCGGGTAATCCCCGACAACCTGTCCACCCCTGGCTATCCAAACATCGGCGAAAGTCTTGCGCCAGGCCTCACCGTAGGTGCCGCTGGTGGCCACCATGGCCAGTTTTTTCCAGCCGTTGGCCCGGCCCTGTGCGGCCATGTTTTCTGCGTAGGCGGTAAAGTCCGACACGGCGTTTATGATCATCGGATGCTTTTTTTCCATTACCGCATGAATGCTGGTGTATGCGCCGATGATGAATTCCCTGCCCCGTGTCTGCGGGATTCCCATGATTGCAAAAAGAGTGGTGCTGACGGGATTAAAAACCGCCAGAGCCCTGTGTCTGTGTACAAGGCGTAAGGCATTGTTTTTCGCCTGCGTGGGGTCGGCACGATCGTTTAGTTTTTCGATGGTGAAAAAATATTTTTTTCCCTGAATACTGACACCGCCCGCCGTATTGATTTCTCTGGCGGCCATGTCCAGGCCATAGAGACAGTCCTGTCCGTACTGGGCGGCAGGTCCGGATAAGGGACCGCTAAAGCCGATAACGATTTCCTCGCCTGAGGCGACCGTCAGGTACGCCAGCAAAAAAGCCGCGGCCAGCCAAAGAGATATTCTCCACCTTTTCATAGCGTCTTCCCTTTAAATTAATCTACGAAAAATGTCCCTGTCCGCCGCCTCATGTCCGTGCCGTCCGCCCGGATGCCTGTTTGTCGTACTCACGCAGAACAATACCGCTCCTTTTCAGTTCCCCGCGGTTTGCCAGCAGCTCCCCGGCCGCCACACGGTCAAGAACATAGATCAGCTCGCCCCCATTGCGCGCATAGTGCCTGCCGTAGGAAATGGGGACTTCCGGGGTGACTTCGCCCAGAAGAGATTCAGCCACCGGCCGGGTTTTACGCTCGCCGTTGGCCACCAGCAGAACCGTGCGTGCCTGGTAAACCAGTCCTGCGCTCATGGAAATTGCATAACGCGGTGACTCGGTTTTTGTTGTGAAATGCGTATCGGTAATCGCATTGGCGATCGTATTGTCATCCAGCTTGACCAGGAGCATGGAACTGCCGTGAAACGGAATACCCGCTTCATGGAAGGCCACATGGCCGCGGCCGCCCACACCGATAATCTGCAGATCGATGCCGCCGGCCGCTTTTATTTTTCGGGCATACCCGTCAAGAATTTCTTTTCTTATCCAGGCCAGATAGTCCGATCGGGTCTTTGCCTTAATGACGATGGATCTGCCGGCGCCCGTGCCTGCGTATGACCAGTCGTTTTTGTGCTCGCGCAGCGCACGGATCAGTACTTTCTGATCCACAAGCGAGCCGTAAGGCACCCTGGTTTCGATGAATTTTTTTTGCAGATGACCGAATAACTCCTGAACCATGAAATAAGCATAGCTCTCCGGGTGCAGGGCGCGCTGCTGGGCGTTGTCGCCGGGCAGGCCGATGTACTCATCCAGATTAAAGCTTCGTATCCTTCCCGGGTCGAATCTTCCTTCATTGGCTGCCCGGGCCAGATGTTTATACAGGCCCGTGGGCGAATTTCCCGTGGCCAGCCCCAGCGTCGCCTCTTTTTTGGATTTCAAAACAGAAATTATTTTTTTGACGGCAAGTTGCCCGGCAACTTCGCTCATCTCGTCAAAATCATTTGTCACAAATACGGTAATGCTCATGTGTTTATGTTCCCGGCTAGGCCAGTTCCTCTTTGACTATGTCGGCAAGTGTGCGGGCATATCTGGCCGTCACTTCATCGGTCGGCCCCTCGACCATGACCCGGCAGATGTTTTGCGTTCCCGAATAGCGCACCAGAATGCGCCCCTCCTCTCCGAGCTCTCCTTCTGCCTGGCGGATGGCGTCGATAAGTCTCGGCACGTCTTCAATATCGGGCTTGCTTTTCACTTCCACATTGACAAGCTTCTGGGGAAAGACGTCCATCAGGCGCGCCAGCTCGGAAAGAGGCTTGTTTTCTTTGAGCATGGCCGCGATAAGCTGCATGGCGGCAATAATGCCATCGCCGGTTTTATGGTGCTCCAGGAAAATCATATGGCCTGAGTCTTCCCCGCCGATGAGAGCGCCAAGTCGGAGCATATCTTCCAGAACATAGCGGTCACCCACCTGCGACGCGTAGTGATCAATGCCGTATTTTTTACAGGCCACGCGCAGCCCCAGATTGCTCATGACCGTGGTGACCAGGAGGTTGCCGGCGAGCCTGCCTTCGCGTTTCATGGCACAGGCGCAGATGACGAGCATCTGATCACCGGTTATTTCCCGGCCCTTTTCATCGACGGCAATGAGGCGGTCTCCGTCACCGTCAAAGGCCAGCCCCAGCGCGGCGCCGCTCTCCAGCACTTTTGCCCGCAGATCCTGTGTGTGCTGCGAGCCGCATCGGTGATTGATGTTGATGCCATCAGGCTTACCATTGATTACCTGCAAATCGACGCCGAGTTCGGAAAATGTGTCCGGAGCGACACGGTAGGTGGCTCCGTTGGCCGCGTCCAGGACGATTTTCATTCCCTCCATGGATAGATCACGGGGGAAAGTATTTTTCAAAAAAACTATATAGCGGCCGTTGACGTCCTCGATGCGCGTGGCCTTGCCCATGTGGCGGGCCTCGGGCAGAAGCTCGTTTAATTTGTTACCCAGGATCATGTCCTCGATTTCGCCCTCACGCGCGTCCGTCAGCTTGAAGCCGTCGGCGCCGAATATTTTCAGCCCGTTGTCCTGGTAGGGATTGTGAGATGCGGAGATGACAATGCCTGCATCGGCGCGCATGCTGTGGGTGATATAGGAAATGCCAGGTGTCGGTAAAACCCCCACCAGGTAGGCGTCGCCGCCCATCGATGTGATACCCGCTTCAAGCGAGCTCTCCAGCATATAGCCGGAGATCCGTGTGTCTTTGCCGATGACCACCTTCGCCCTGTGTCCGTTTCTTCTGAAAAGATATGCAATTGTCTGCCCCACCTTGAAAGCGGTTTCCGCATCCATCGGATAGCGGTTGGCGACCCCTCTGATTCCGTCTGTGCCGAACAGTTCACCCATTTTGTTCACCTGTAGCTGTGCGTTTTTTAAATATTTGCAAAAGCGGAAATGCCGCCCGCGCCTTATTGCAATAATCATCCACGATAGACGAAAGCCATACCGTTGCGGCGGCGGCGACTTCCGGCGGCAGCTTGCGGATTGCTTCCGTGTAGGGGAGATTCTCCCCGGGGCGTGCCTG
>CAYWRV010000178.1:0-4168 GCA_964460865.1 uncultured Smithella sp.
AGAGACAATCACGAGCTGCGCGCCAAATATCTGGAAGCTTAAGACGTCATTTAATTGAACGAGGAAGGAGAAACCAATGACACCTCCGAAAAATAAAGTGATGAGCGTCAAAGAAGCCATCAGTCAATTTGTTTTTGACGGCGACGAGCTCGTCATCGGTAATTATACCGTCGGCAGTTGCGCCGAGCTTGTCTACGAGGTGATCCGCCAGGAGCGCAGGGGGCTCACCCTTTATTCCCAGTCCGGCATTTTCGATATCGAGGTGCTCGTCGGGGCAGGATGCGCTGAAAAATTGGTCACCACCTATGTGCTGCGACCTGCCGGCAGAAGAGGCGGCTCGGCAGTGGAAAGAGCTCTTCAGGAAGGATCCATACAGATTGAGGACTACACGAACTTTCAGTACAATGCCAGGCTGGTTGCCGGTATGCACGGCTTCTCTTATATGCAGGTGCTCGAAGGTGCTATGGCTACTGATCTGTTTCGCAAGCGCAGCTTTCTGGGAGACGACAAGTACCGTGTCATCAAATGCCCCTACACGGGAAAAGACGTATTGACCGTACCTGCGGCTAATCCGGATGTCTGCATCGTGCATGTGCAGCGCTGCGATAAATTCGGCAACGCCCAGTACTGGGGAGCGTTAGGCAGTGTCGCCGCCGCCGCTTTAGCCAGCAAGCGCATCATTGTATCGTGCGAAGAAATTGTCGAGCATGACATTATCCAGTCCAGTCCTCACCTCACGATTATACCCGCGTACCGTGTGAATGCCGTATGCGAGGTTCCCTGGGGGGCTCACCCCACAGAAGTTCTGGGTTACTACAATGTCGATCAGATGATGTATGGCCTGTTTATGACCATGGATGGTACTGCCGCCGGCCTTAAAGAATGGATGGATGAATGGGTTTACGGCTGCACCACCCGCGCCAAGTATATCGACCGCTACGTCTCAAAATTCGGCAGCAAGATTCTAGACGCCATCCGCTGCAAGGCCTACTATTCGGCACCGGCCAATTACGGTCCCGCTTTTACTTCGCGATGGGACAATGAGGGTAGGGAAAGGGCGATGGGACTGACTCTGGCCGAATTTGAAAGGGTGCTCAAAGAAAGGGGGAAACTCTATGACTAAACCATACACGCTGCAGGAACTCCTGGTAATCTCCGTGGCCAGAGAGATACACGACTACGAAAACGTCATCCTTGGTGTGGGTTTGCCGACCACGGCGGGCGCGATGGCGAAAGCTCTTTATGCGCCCAACGCGACACTCATGATGGAGTCCGGCATTATCGACTTCGAACCGCTATTGCCCCTCAATCACATTGCCGATGCCCATTCCTGCCGGGGGTTTTCCTATGCCACCGATTTGTTTTCCGCCTTTACCATGACTTACCGTGGTTTTGTCGATGTGTGCTTCCTGGGAGTCGGTCAGGTCGACAAATATGGTAACCTCAACACCACCTGCATCGGCGACTACTATAAGCCTTCCATACGCCTGCCCGGCTCGGGCGGCGCCTGTGATTTCATCTCCTACTCCAAGCGCACCGTGCTGACGATGCTGGGCGGGACTTTCTCCGAGAAGCTCGACTACTTTACCTCACCCGGCTATCTGGACGGGGGCAGCAGCAGGGATGACTCCGGCCTGTTTCCCAAAGGCTCCGGCCCGTCGATGCTTCTTTCGACAAAAGGGGTTTTTCGTTTCGATCCGGTAACCAGGGAAATGTATCTGGCCCAGATTCATCCCAGGGTGACAATTGAAGACGTGAAAAAAGATGTTCCGTGGGACCTGAAGATAGCGCCGGATTTATCGGAAACTCCACATCCCACTGATGACGAAGTTGATTTTATCCGCTGTTTTTCTCCCGCGGCTTCAGCAGGGCGTCAATTGTCGATGGAGCTGATGATCGCCAATTTGATGAAGCAAAATAAGTTGTAATTGGAAAATCTTTACAGGGAAATCCCCGAAAGAAAGGAGTACAAGATGAGAAAAATCGTTAAAACATTTTTCGTCGCATTTGTTTGCGTTATTGTGGCCGGTTCCGTAACATTTGCTTTGGGCGCAGCCCCCACGGCAAAAGCCGCTTTTGATGCCGGCAAAATGGGCGATATGACCGGTTGGGATCCCGCCAACTGGGTCAACCCAGAGGGAGACACTATCCGTATCGCCATTGTCTGGCCCCATTCAGGGCCCGGCGCACTAAACGGACAGATGGGCTGGCTGTGTGCCACATTTGTGGCCTACGACCTCAATAAGCGCGGCGGCATCATGGTGGATGGCAAAAGGAAAAAAATTGCCCTCTACAAGGCGGACAGTCAATCAAGGCCCGATATCGCAAAGAAAATATGCGAGCGCATGGTGCTTCAGGAAAAAGTACACGCGCTGATCGGCACCTCAGGCAGCAATATCCAGAAGATTTCCAACGAAGTGGCCGGCAAATATAAAATCATTTCCCTAAACGTCGGGGCTTTAGCGGATGATCTTCAGGACGCAACCAACTTTAACCGCTATTCTTTTATGACCTCCGATTCAACCGAGGCGGTCGGTCGCGGTGTGGCGTATTTTTACGGCCAGATCCGAAAAAAAGAAAAGAAGTTCTATATTTTGTGCCAGGACTACTCCTTCGGCCGCGAGCTGGCGGAAGGCTTTAAAAAAGGCCTGAAGGAATATTATCCGGAAGCCGAGATCGTCGGAGAAGACTACCACAAACTATTCCTCACGGATTTTGCCCCTTATCTGGAAAAAATTAAGGCCTCGGGCGCCGAGGTGATTTACTCCGGAGACTGGACTCCGGACGCGGGCAACCTGCTTAAACAGTCGCGGCAGATGGGAGTTAATATTCCCTTTGCCAATATATTCATGGACGAACCGATGATGTTGCATGAAGTTGGTATCGAGGGCACAAAAGGTCTGATGAATATCAAGCACTATGAAATGGCAGGGCCGTCGTTTGACAGGCCGGGGATGAAAAAATACTACACGGCCTGGAACACGGAGTGGAAAAAATTTAAAACCGCGCCATTCAACAGCGTAATTTTCACCTACCCCTGGGGTACTTTCGGTTTCTGGACGCAGCAGATGTACTGGTTTTTCAGTGTTATGGAAAGAGCCGGCAGCACCGATGCGGAAAAAATAATACCGGTTTTTGAAGGTGACACCTACCAGTTTGTTTCCGGCCGCATTGTCAAGATGCGCGCCTGTGACCACAAGGCGATACAGGGATTCCGGATGTGCGAGTATGTGCCACCGGCTGAGCAGAAGATGAACATGAACATGCCTCCCTATTATTGGATGAGCGGCAGCAGTTCTTGCGGCCCCACGTGGAACGTTCCTGCAGATAAGGTCCTGCCCTGGATGGATCCGAAGCTCGATCGCTGTAAGGGGAAAAACCCGGCTGAATAGCTCGTGCGAGTAGAGACAATCACCCTTCTGCCTTGCACAAAAAGGCCGGGCAGAAGGGGCTTTCAAACTACCGGAGCATGAACTAAAATTTTAAAAAGGAGAAAAATATGACATCTCGTAAGCAAAAACAAATTATTACTTTTATTCTGGTTTGGGCGCTGCTCGCCTTCGGCGTGTCAACGGTTCTGGCCGCTAAAGCCGGTACATCCAAGGCACCTGCTCTTGCTCCTGAGTATGCCTGGGCAGGCAAGATAAACGACGCTTTTGATATTAATAAAATGTCCGATATGTCGGATTTCGACCCGGCCACCTGGGTCAGCCCCAAGGGGGACACCATTCGCATCGCCTATATAAATGCATTTTCCGGACCGGCAGCCATTAATGGCCCGATCCATATTGGGCCCATTATGTTTGCAGCCCATGACATCAATAAACGTGGTGGCATCTGGGTGGATGGCAAAAGAAAACTGATTGAAATTATTCCGGCCGACCACCAGTCCAAGCCGGATGTTTGCAAAAAAGTTGCCGAACGGATGGTTCTTCAGGAGAAAGCTCATGTCCTCATGGGCACTTCCGGCAGTAATTTGATGAAGATCATCAGTGAAGTGGGAAACAAATATAAGGTTATCGTCGTTAATGAAGGCGCCCCCGGAGATGAAATGCAAAGCGCGTAGAAGTTCGGGCGCTAGTCATGCAGGCCGTCAGTCTCGTCGGAGCAAATGGGGCGGGCGATGGCTTGTTGCTATGCGCAAGTCCGGAACAGGGAAAACAAATTT
>CAYWRV010000179.1:0-4146 GCA_964460865.1 uncultured Smithella sp.
AACTGCCTTGAATAACTCTTCCTTTGTGTTGTCATAGCTCACCTCAAATTTGTTAATCTCTATATCATCCTTTTCAAGGTGTCCGCTATTACTATGCCACTTCATAGTCCCGCATACCTTAACCCGGTCCTCTAAAATAACCTCTATATCTGCACCTCCTTTCATCATTCTGTTTCTCGTTTAAGATTTAAATTCGATCCAATTTGACAAATTGGCCTAAAAACATTCAAAAGCTAGAATATGAAATTTTTCATTAAGTTACATTTGTGTTTTTTCGTATCTCCTTGCACGGATACTAAAGTTCTCAGTGGAAGCACTTGTCGATTACCGTATGGGATCATTTTCAATAAACACTGTGGTGTTTCTACCACGCGGATTTCCTTTCTATTTTAAAGGCCCTCCCGGAGGTAAGGGCAACTTTTTCAGCTCATGCTTCATGACCTTACCGGTCGGGTTACGGGGTAGCTCAGGCATAAAATCTACATATTCCGGCATTTTATATCTGGCAATTTTATCGCTTAGATATTTGCGAACATCCTCCGCTGTGAGAGAACAGGAAGGGTGCAGGACAATACAGGCACGAACCCTTTCGCCCAAAGCCGGGTCAGCAGCACCCACAACCGCGACTTCTGCAATACTAGGATGTTTCTCCAGGGGAATTTCAATCTCCCGTGGATAAATGTTTTCTCCGCCTCGATTGATCATCTCTTTTTTGCGGCCTGTGATGTAAATATAACCCTTCTCATCCATGTACCCCATATCCCCTGTGTGAAGCCAGCCCTCTTTAATACTTTCAGCCGTCTCCTCGGGTTTATTCAAGTAGCCCAGCATTACGGCTTCTCCCTTGATACAGACTTCACCATTTTCACCGTAGGGCAGGATTTGGTTTGAATCATCCATGATCTCCACTTCCTGACCATAGATGGGTATTCCGACAGATTTCAGATTTTCCGGAACGGCAAAGCTGAGCGTTGAAACACCGGTAGCTTCTGTCAAGCCGTATCCGTCAATGACCTGGACACCAAATTTATCTTTGAAGCCGCGAACAAGTTCTAAAGGCATAGGGGCAGACCCGGCAAAGGCGTAACGCAATTTTAGCTTTTCTCTATCAATACTAGCGGGGTCAGCTACATTGTAGACATAGGCCCACATGGTAGGCACAGCCATAACGACAGTTACCCCATACCGTGTTATTGCAGGCCAGAAGTCTGAAGGGGAGAAAGATTTTCTGATACATATAGTCAATCCTTGATAAGTGTAGGGATAAGTACCAACACAAAGAGGATTGGTATGAAACATAGGGAGAAGGATCATCCATATATCACCGGGCTTGTTGATTTTCATTTTCGCCATCGCCTTACAAATAGCCAGTTGATTCCTGTTTGTTGTAAGTATCCCCTTAGGTGCCCCGGTCGTCCCGGAAGAATAAAGAAGGAGAAAAGGATCATCCAGCGATTGGGAAACAAGGCATTCGTCTGCCGGATATCGATGTAAAATGGTCTCTAAGGTGCCCGAGGCAATGGTTATGTCGTGCCTGACTTCTGTTACGACTTCAATTATAACTGGTTTGTGACTTGAAAGCTCTATGCCTTTGGCAAATTCAATCATGTATTCGCTGCCGACAAAGGCAAACTTGGGCCTTGAATCTTGCAGGACATACGCGATCTCAGGCCCTTTAAGCATATAATTAATAGACCCTGCCACCGCGCCCAGTTTTTGTATTCCAAACATGGTGTAGTAGATTTCGGGCGCATTCAATACCATAACGGAAACTATGTCACCCTTGGCTACTCCTTTTTCTTTAAGGAAGTTGGCAACTCGATTGGCACGTTCATTCATTTGAGAGTAAGTAATGACTTCATCGTAATAAAGCGTATGAACAGTGTCGGGAACTTCCCGGGCCCGGGTTGCAATCATTTGAGCTACGCTCTCAAATTCAAGCTGCTTGCCCTTTAAAGTCTCTATTTCAAACAATGAGACTTGCGGACGGCCAAAACGTTGACTTTTGTCGATCATATTACCTCCTTAATTAAGATGAACACAAATGCCTCGTTAAGTCTTTTCATTCAGCGGTCTTGGATATGGGAAATGTGATTTAAGAAAAAACCATCTGCTGTGTCAGGTGACATATCTCGTAATAAAAAATACTCTTGGAGTTTTGATACTGCAGGCCGATGGCCGACAATTAAATAAAAATGAGTAGAGCGAGGCCGCATTTTACATGTTTCCTTGCGGAGCAAGAGTTCTTCAATCCGGTCAGCTGCCTTTAGTTAATATTTTCATAATTCAAGCGCTTCGCTATAAAATTCGCTATTTCTTTTAAACATACGTTTGTCTTAAAAACAAACTAATTTTACCCGCTCAAAGCTATCCACTCGTCGGAGCTGACTTTGTTTCAACTAAAAAATTGACATCACCACTTCAATACTTACCCGAGGCATCTTATTATATTGTAAGTACCCGTAAAAGTATTGTATTTTACAAAATCGTTACAATGATATTTGCAAAAAAGACATAAGAAATATTAGACAAAGCAGTATGTCTTAATTTACGGAAGAAAACAAGCGGCGGCGGTATTGATGCCTGGCAATTTTCAGGCTCATCCGGACGCCTGGCGCAGCATGTCCTTTAAAGTCACTTCCGGGTGATGGTAGCGTTTTTTTCCGGCGGTACCTTTTCCGTATTGAATGGCGCACTCCGGACACCATTGAAGGCAGGCAAAGCACTGGTCGCAGTTACCCCTCCAGCGGGGAGAACCTTCTTCCATCACAATATTGGCCGCCGGACAAACCTTTTCACAAATCCCGCAGGCATTGCATTTTTCGTCCGCCCAAAACGATTTATCCATTCGGGGGATGTAAGGCAGTGAGGCGCGGTAAATGGCCGAGAATATTATATTCTGCCAAAAAGGGCCCTTTTCCGGCGGCAGCTCTTTATTGTTTAGCACCACAGCGGCAATGAGCCCGATTTTATCCAACGCCCTGATAAATTTCCTGTGCTGTCTTTCTGGAGAAATTGCGCCACCCCAGGGAATATAGTTGCTGGGCAGGTCGATAGAAAAACCTGAACCAAGACGTATATTTCTTATCTCTAAAAGTTCCTTTAGCTGAACCAGGCTTCGTGCCACCTGGCCGGCGTTCACGGCTACGGAAAAGACATAGGAGTTGGAATCAATTTTCAGATTATCCATAAACCGGATAACCGGCGGCGGTACGCCCCAGATGTGTACGGGGAAAATCACACCGACCCGGCCGGCAGAACAAAAAAAAGATTCCCCCCGCCGCGAAGCGAGAGGAATCAGTTTTGTCTCTCCGATACGTTCAGCAATTTTACGGGCCGCCCACATGGAATTACCGGTGCCCGTATAATAGAATATTTCCGTCTCCATCAGGGCATAGCCTTGAGCGCTCTGCTGTAAATCGCCTCGGTGAAGCCATACACTTGTATCCTGTTTATGATGGCAAACGGCGCGTCATCCGAGTCGTCAATGTCCTTGCGGCGTAAAGCGGCGGTTTTATCTTCGTCCATGTTGTATTCAGTAAAGGCCAGTCCCTTTGTCCGCAAAAATTCTTTGGCTTTTTCGCAGTCCGGACAATCGTTTTTCGTGTACAGCTCAATAATAGGAGTTTTACCTTTTTGCGCCGTATATTGCTCAGAGTTGTCGGCCGGGTCGCCATCTGAATGGCGCTGGATATTTTGACCTTTCAGGTGAGCCGGGGGCGGGAAATCGGTGATGTGTGCGACACCATGCTCATCCTCCCAGGTATAGAATTCCGCAAAGGACGCTCCTGCAAACATCATGAACAATGCCGCTGAAAACAGAAAAAGTTTTTTCATCGAAAACTCCATTTTCCGGCGTCGCACCTTCTGCTTTTGTGTTGACGCCTCGGGGGTGATTTCCAGTTATACAAAAAACCATCTACAGGTGATATATGGCTTTATGTGTGATTTTAGACGGGTTATTTATAAAAATCAATCGATTTTATAACGCGTGCAGTAGCAAAAATGGGCGCTCTTTATGGAAAAGCGCGCCCATTCGGTAAATTCAACGGGATTTATAATCAGTAAAAGGCTACCGCCTCCCTCAGGGCTTCGAAAGTGGAAAGCGTTTCAGGTTAATATCACATACATGCCTGACGCTTACTT
>CAYWRV010000180.1:0-4122 GCA_964460865.1 uncultured Smithella sp.
GTGCCATGGTTACCGGCGTCACTCCTGGAGAACCTGGGACACCCGGGTGGCCGCCCTATCTCGTCGCGGGACGTCAGATTACCCGAAGCCATTACGAGGCCGTCGCTGACATAGCTTCCGGATTTAAACTTGGCGACCGTATCCAGATCCGCCGCAATCACTACACCGTAGTCGGCCTGACCAGAAGGATGGTCTCTTCCAATGGCGATCCTATGGTGTTCATTCCTCTTAAAGATGCCCAGGAAGCACAGTTTCTAAAAGATAATGACGCCATTCGAGAGCAGCGTCGACGCACGGCCGAGAACCCCGCTTTCAACCGGCCCGGAGTGCCAGATCTGCTCGATGCGATTATTGCCTCGCAAAGCACCAACCTCTACGTCAATGCGGTTTTGGTGCGGGTTGAGCCAGGTCATGCCCCGGAAGAAATCGCTGAGTTGATCAGCCGCTGGAAGCGCTTGACCGTCTATACCCGCAGTCAGATGGAGGAGATTCTGATAGGTAAGCTGATCGCTACCTCCGCCAGACAGATCTTCATGTTCCTGGTGATCCTTGCAATTGTCAGCTCCGCCATTGTGGCTTTCATCATCTACACCCTGACCCTCGGGAAAATTCGTGAAATTGCTGTCTTGAAACTGATAGGTACCAAGAATCGTACAATTGTCGGTTTGATTATGCAACAGTCTATCGCTTTAGGTTTGATCGGCTTTGTGGTGGGCAAAATCTCGGCAACGTTGTTGATGGCGCCACTCTTTCCCAAATACGTGCTACTACAACCCCTCGATTCCGTTATGGGTTTCATCGCCGTGGTTATTATCTGCGGATTGTCCAGCATTATCGCCATTCGCGCCGCGCTCAGGGTCGATCCGGCCGAGGCCATAGGGGGTTGACATGACTGCTAAAGGTATTTTGATTCAGGGGTTAAAAAAACGCTATGGAAGCGGCGATACCGCCGTTGATGCCCTGAAGACGGTAGACATGCGTGTTGCACCTGGTGAGGTCGTCGGACTGATCGGTCCTTCGGGTTCTGGCAAAAGTACGCTCCTTAAATGTTTGGGAGCAGTGATCGAGCCGACCGCCGGAAAGATGATACTCGGCGATGACATCATTTATGACGACGGCTGGAAGGTCAAAGATCTTCGTGCCTTGCGACGGGATCGGATAGGCTTTGTATTCCAAGCACCTTATTTGATTCCTTTCCTCGACGTCACTGATAATGTCGCCCTTCTGCCGATGCTGGCGGGAATGCCAAACACCGAGGCGCGTAAGCGGGCAATAGAATTGTTTAAAGCGCTTGATGTGGAACATCGCGCCAAGGCCATGCCATCTCAACTCTCTGGTGGGGAGCAGCAACGAGTGGCTATTGCACGTGGCTTGGTGAATCATCCCCCGGTAATACTAGCCGATGAACCGACCGCTCCTCTTGATAGTGATCGCGCCCTTGCTGTAATCCGTATATTGAACGATATGGCCAAAAAATTCGAAACCGCCATTATTGTCGTCACCCACGATGAAAAAATCATTCCCACCTTCAAACGCATTTATCACATCCGTGACGGGGTAACTTATGAAGAAGAAGGCGAAGGACGTGATTTCGAGTAAGGTTAATCCGGAAAGTCATTTAAAATGACAAAAGACGTCTAGTTTAAACGAGTTACATTGGTTTTGCGCAACACTATTTTAATCGCAATCTCTTCTGTGACTTGATCCGACGAGAGCGATAGCGCAGTCAAGCCGCTCTTTTTGAGAAGTATTATGCAGAAAATGAGCAAGATCATGCAGATAGTGGCTGATGCGATTTTCAGAGAGGACTGGGAACAGGTGGCGGAAACTGCGCCATGGATTACAAATCATTCACAGCCGCCGATAGCTGAAAAGATGCTCATTTTACGCTTTGCAGGGTCCAATGTGAGCAAGTTCAAAGATTTTGACAGGCATACACATCAAACCGCAAAGGAATTAGAATGAATCGCCAAAAAAAAGACGGTAATGGGGTGCTAGCGCAGCTCGCAACACTCCAAAAAAGTTATTTCGCTTGTCACCAGCGTTTTAGAAAAACCTTCAGGGAGCATTTTTATGGGAAATAATAATATAGTTGTTTATTATGCTTCAATAGGCATGTGTCTCCTGGCGTTGGCAGGATGTGCTGTTGGGCCTGACTTCCGGCGCCCGGCACCTCCCAGTGTTAGTGGTTATACTCCCACCCCGCTAGCTACAAATTTGAATTCCTCCCCCACCATGTTGGGTGATCCACAAAACATTATCAAGGGAGAACGCCTAACAAAACATTGGTGGCGAGCGATGAGTACAGACACACTAGACATGCTCATCAGCGAAGCCCTGGAAAGAAATCCAACCCTGTTGGCGGCAGGGGCTACTTTGCGTCAGGCTCAGGAACTTTATGCGGCGAGGGCTGGTTCAACGCTTTATCCGCAATTAGATGGTAACTTGGGTGCCCAACGTCAACGCTTCAATCCTGGAACATTAGGACAAACCGGAGAAGCACGGGAATTCAGTCTCTACAACGCTGGCGTGGGTGTTCGCTATACATTTGATCTGGCCGGGGGCAATCGTAGGGCGTTGGAAGCTCTGGCTGCCCGGAGCGATTATCAGCAGTTTCAATTGGAAGGCGCTCGTTTAACATTGGTGGCAAATATCGTCACAACGGCCATCACTCAAGCAAGTCTGAAAAGGCAGACTGAAATTATAGAAAACATCTTGAAGTCGCAGGAAAACCAACTCGAACTAACCTGGGAGCGCGTCCGCCTTGGTCATGGAGAACCGGACGATGCGTTAGCCTTGCAAACACAGCTGGAGCAAACGCGGGCCACACTACCGCCGTTACGTTATCAACTTCAACAAAACGAACATTTCTTGGCCGTTCTTGTTGGTAAAGCTCCAGGAGATAGCTTATTGCCGTCGTTTACCTTAGAGGATTTCACTATACCACCTGAGTTGCCGTTATTAATCCCCTCTGAACTGGTACGTACGAGACCGGATATTCTTGGCGCTGAAGCGTTGCTACATGCCGCTAATGCAGAATACGGGGTTGCAATATCGAAATTATATCCCCAACTTAATCTTAGCGCCTATCTTGGATTGCAGGCACTGACGGCCGGTGCGTTGTTCGGTGGTTCTTCTGCTGTTTGGAGTTTGGTAGGGCAGCTGACACAGCCCTTATTCAATCTAGGTTTGCCTGCTGAAAAAAGGGCCGCTCTCGCCGCCTTCGATGCGGCTACGGCAAACTACCAGTCCGTTGTCCTGGAAGCCCTTCGCAGCGTCGCTGATGTATTGCGTGCATTGGAGAATGATTCAAAAAGGCTGGAGGCTCTTTCTGCCGCTGATTCCGCTTCAGAGAAGTATTTAGCGTCGACACAGCGTCGGTATCGGCTTGGAGCTGCTAGCTATTACGACCTGCTTATCGCACAACAGAAGCGGCTGCAGATTGAACGCGACCTAGCAGAAGGCCAAGCCAAACGGTTGGTCAACACTGCCGCTTTTTACCATGCAATGGGCGGCGGTTTAAATGGCATTACCGGAAACGCTGACGATGTGTCGGAGGCTCAAAGCACGGAGCGGCTCACCTCGCGATAGTCCGGGAGGATCTGTTCGCAGCACTTCCTTCTGGCTGGCTTTTGACGTCTCGACCGGATACCAGAAGAACCATCTGCGACCATTTGGCTGGGTAAGCTTGGGCAAAATGACACAATCCATGAAGGACGAGCTGGAATCCCTTGCGGCAAAGCAGGATGATGTAACCGATCCAACAAGCATCGTAGTATTACCGCCGAAGGAAGAAGCACCGAAGCCCGGCACGCCGGCACCACCGCCGGTAGAAGAAACGTGGCATAGTGCTCACGTAAATTACAGCCCGGGTGGCGGAGGAATTCTCACCGCGCAATCCGCCGACGATAGAAAAGCCCAAATTCATGGAAAGGATAAAGCCATTAACGCTACTGACCAAAGCCTGCATAAAAAGATATTTGAAAGCAAGAAAAGGGAGAGTAAAGCTCGCGTCACCGTCCGCAAAATCGGCAATGCCTGGATAATTGTGAAGGTTGAACCGGCATCATAGCGTAAATCGGGTGGCGCCGCATAATTTGATCATTGCGGGAGGACGTTTTT
>CAYWRV010000181.1:0-4034 GCA_964460865.1 uncultured Smithella sp.
TGGAAAATATATTTTACGGGAAAAACGTCCGCAGTCTCATCCGGCAGGCCCAGGTGAGGGGGGTGGTCATCTACACCTGCGCCACTCAGGGGATTCCTATTTACGAGTATTCACCGCTCGAAGTGAAAAAGGCCGTGGTCGGCTATGGACGTGCGGAAAAGCGCCAGGTGCAGATGATGGTGAAAGCGATTTTGAAGCTTTCCGAAGTTCCGCCGGCGGATGCGGCGGACGCGCTGGCGCTGGCCATTTGCCAGGCAAACTACATGAAGGATGAGACACTTTGACATGATCGCGCTGCTTTCTGGAAAAATCGCCTACAAAGGCATATCTCATATTGTTGTGGAGGCTAACGGTGTCGGCTATCGTGTTTTTATCCCTCTGAACACTTTTTACGAACTTCCTGAAGCTGGTGAGAATGTGACATTGCATATTCACACTCAGGTAAGAGACGACGCCATCAATCTTTTCGGATTTTATTCCCGCCAGGATTGCGAGCTCTTTCAGATGATGATTTCGGTGAGCGGCATCGGGCCGAAAGTGGCCATCAGCATCCTTTCGGGGATTTCGTCGCCTGAACTGCTCGAGGCGATTTCCATGGGTAATCTCGCCAAACTGGTGACCATTCCGGGGATCGGCAAAAAAATGGCCGAACGTCTGATCCTTGAGCTCAGGGAAAAGGTAGTAAAGAAAATCTCGATGGATGGGGTCGGTGTCGCCGACGCTAAAAGAAAGATCAATGACGAGATGATGGAGGATGCACTCTCCGCGCTTGTCAATTTAGGTTACAAGGCCAACGCGGCCAGAGATGCATTGGCGAAGGCGGCCACAGACGCGGGTGATAAGCTGGTAATGGATCAGCTCCTGAAAAAAGCGCTGAAAATTCTGGCCGGCTGAAATTTTGTATAAAAGGTGAAATGCGATGGATGGCCATAAGAGAAATCCTCTCGTTAATCCGGTATGCGCCGAAGATGACGGGGCGCTGGAGGTCAACCTCAGGCCCCCCAAGCTGGCCGATTACATCGGTCAGGATAAAATAAAAAGCAACCTGTCAATTTTTATCGAAGCTGCCAGAAAACGCCACGAGGCCCTCGACCATGTGCTTTTATACGGCCCGCCCGGCCTGGGTAAAACAACGCTTGCCTATATCATCTCGCGCGAGCTGGAGGTGGACATCAAAGTGACTTCCGGGCCGGTAATAGAAAGGCCGGGAGACTTGGCGGCAATTCTCACCAACATGCATGATCATGAGGTGCTGTTCATTGATGAAATTCACAGATTGAGTCATGTGGTCGAAGAGATACTCTACCCGGCCATGGAGGATTTCCACATTGATATTTTAATCGGTCAGGGCCCCTCGGCCCGCTCGATGAAGCTTGAGATACCCAAATTCACACTGGTGGGTGCGACAACGCGTGCCGGCTCTTTGACCTCTCCCCTTCGCGACCGTTTCGGAATGCACTTTCGGCTTGAGTTTTACACCCCGGGGGAGCTGGCCGTAATTGTCAGCCGTTCCGCCTCTATTCTCGGCGTGCCGATTACACCGGATGGCGCCGAAGAGCTGGCCAGGCGCGCGCGCGGTACGCCGAGAATCGCCAACCGCCTGCTCAAGCGCGTGCGCGACTACGCACAAGTAAAAGGCGACGGCACCATCGATGAGCGGATTGCCCGAGCGGCGCTCGACGCGTTTGAAGTTGATCAGCAGGGCTTCGACCAGATGGACCGCAAGTTGCTGTTGGCGCTTATCGAGAAATTCAACGGAGGCCCGGTCGGAGTGGAGAGTCTGGCGGCGGCCATCGGCGAAGAAAGAGTGACCATTGAAGATGTTTATGAGCCTTATCTGATACAGGAAGGGTATATGCAAAGGACGGCACGCGGCCGGGTGGCCTGTCCGAAAGTTTACGCTCACTTCGGGCTTAACTCCCCCGGCGCTCAGAAAGAATTGTTTTAGGTGTGCGGCCGGTCCCATCGGACGGTTGTCACTGGATGAAGGTGATTTATGAATCTGCTGATGCACATCTGTTGCGGGCCGTGTGCGATATATCCCCTCAAATCATTGCGGACGCAGGGCCATGATGTCGCAGGATTTTTTTATAATCCCAATATCCATCCATATCGGGAATACGAAAGACGCAGGGAAACTCTTCTGGCTTATGCACAGAGAGTTCTCATGAAAGTGACCTGGGCGGAGTCGTATGAGCTTGAAGAGTTTCTGATGAATGTGGCAGCGAGCCCCGGCGAGCGCTGCGTTTATTGCCTGACCAATCGTTTGAGGCAGACAGCCAAACAGGCGTTGGAGGATAAATACGACGCCTTTACCTCCACTCTGCTGTACAGTCGTTTCCAGAAGCACGACCTGATCCATGAGATCGGTGAGGCGCTCAGCCGCGAAATGGGCGTGCCTTTTCTCTATCAGGATTTCCGTATCGGCTGGAATGAGGGAGTGAGAATTTCCAAAGAAATGGAAATGTACCGCCAGCCCTATTGCGGCTGTATCTATAGCGAAAAGGAAAGATACTGTAAGGATTAGAAGATTAGAGGATTAGAAGTTTAGAGGGTTGGAAGATTAGAGGATTAGAGGATTGGAGGGGGCGGCGGTGGTTGGGTGAGGCGAGCCCGGGTAGAATCTTTCTGGCGGCCCGCTCAATCAGGCTCGCCGCAGGTCCGGCAATTTTATCATATTAAGATGGTTGTGAAGCCGGGCTTTTGAAATGTGTGTTGTTGTTACCACATGAGGCGACTCTGCGGCGCGCACAGGTCGGCACGCTCTTATAAAAATATCAATAATTTCAAATATATATCAATGTTGCCGGCCCTGTGGTGTTTGGCATGCTCATTGCTTTGTCTCATTCTACGTAAAATATAAAGGTTTGATATGTATTTACAACGAACTCTCAAAAAAGAGATCCATTGTGCAAGTATCGGTTTACATACGGGCCGTAAGGTCAATATGACGATAAAGCCCGCCGCCGCGGATACAGGCGTTATTTTCGTCCGTAAAGACCTGCCTGAGGCGGCGCCGATTCCCGCCGATTTCAGGATGGTCTCCGATACGACTCTGGCCACTACATTAGGATATGACGGAGTAACCGTCTCCACCGTGGAGCATCTTTTGTCTGCGTTCAGCGGTATGGGGCTCGACAATGCCGTAATCGAGCTCGATTCCTTCGAAGTACCTATCATGGACGGCAGTGCCCTGCCGTTTGTCAATCTGCTCAAACGAGTCGGTACGAGGACGCAGGGGAAATCGAAGAAGATGCTGGTTATAAAAAAACCGGTCCTTGTGGAGGAAGGTGAAGGGCGGGCGGTTCTGTTGCCATCCGATGAGTTTAAAATTACCTATGAGATTGATTTCGAACATAGGGCGATCGGACGGCAGTCATACAGCGTTGTTTTTTCGGACAAGAATTACGAAGCATTGATATGCGGCGCCAGAACTTTCGGCTTTTTGCAGGAGGTCGAATTTCTCCAGGCCAAGGGGCTGGGGTTGGGCGGCTCGCTCGATAATGTGATTATTCTCGATGATGAGAAAGTAATCAATAAAGACGGGCTGCGCATGCCTGACGAATTTGTCAGGCATAAAATTCTCGATGCAATAGGCGATCTGTTTCTGCTGGGTATGCCGATCATCGGCCATCTGGTGGCGTATAAATCAGGGCACAGGCTGAACAACCTTTTGCTTAAGGAACTGGTCCGTCAGGAACATTGTTGGGAAATAATAAGCGGCGATGACCGCCATGAGCAGCCGGCTGACCTTCCGCATTGCAAAATCCCCGCCTTTACGATTCTTGATGCGGCCCAGGCCGGATGAATCAATGCCGGTACGTCGTATTTCCTTCAATCTGCGGCCGCTGTGATCCGGATATTATATAGTGGAATCAGTTTCAGCATTCAGAGCATCTTAATATTTGTCCGGCCCTCCCGCATGTATTTCGCCCCACCCCGTTTGCAACATTCCGTATCCGAGCAGCGTCGCATCTTTTCGTGGTGCGCTATGAATTTGTCGCATCGGCGCCTCAGAGTCTGACGTCACAGTT
>CAYWRV010000182.1:0-4019 GCA_964460865.1 uncultured Smithella sp.
GGACAATAGTCAGTGTCAATGAAGACATCAACGATGATATCGGCATTATCAACAGCGATCCGCATGACACAGGCTGGTTGATTGTTATCGAGATGGATGATCTTTCCCAGCTGGATGATCTGCTCGATGCGGCAGGCTATCAGGATTTCATCATGCAGCAGGAATCCGAGTAACTGCTTTTTATGAAATGGCGGCTGCTTAAGTACCGTATATTCAGCGCGTTCGAGAACATGGCCATCGACGAGGCGATTTTCCGGGAAACGATAGCCAAACAAAAGCCCCCCACACTTCGTTTTTTCGGCTGGCATCCATCGGCGGTTTCCATAGGTTATTTCCAGAATGTGGATGAAGAAATCAACGTTGAGCGATGCCGGGCAGCCGGCGTGGATGTTGTTCGCCGGATGACCGGCGGAAAAGCGGTTTATCATCGCGACGAGGTCACCTACTCTCTTACCGCGTCTGGTGCGGAAAAAATATTTCCCGATGACATCATACTTACCTATGAGCTGATCAGCCGCGGGTTGGCGCGCGGTTTGTCCATGCTGGGGATCAGTGCAGACCCGGCTGGAGTGGATGGCGCCGCTTTAAAGAAAAAAACGAAGCTCTCTTCCACTTGCTTTTGGGCACCGTCCGCCCGGGAACTGCTCGTCGGCGGAAAAAAAATCTGCGGCAGCGCCCAGGTACGCAGGAGCGACGCTTTTTTGCAGCACGGCTCGATGCTTATGACTTTTGATGCTTCGGCGACTGCCGCCCTGACGCTTCCGTCATCTTCAGAAACACTATGCCGGCGCCTGAGGGATTCCGTAACCGCGATAAACGAGCAGCTTGCCCGGCCCGGCAGTGCCGAAGACATCAGTGACGCTTTACAAAAAGGCCTCTCCGAACAACTGGAAGTTGAATTTTCAGAAGGAGGCCTTACCTCTTCCGAGAGACATCTGGCCGACGAGTTGCTGCAAAAGTACACAAGTGAGGCCTGGAATTTCGCCAGGAAAAAAGATACTTTCCGGGTGGCTCGGGAGAGAGCATTTTAGGTGTTTTTAGCGGAGTGTCGAAATTCTGGCCGAAGAGAAAAATTGCTGCCCGGGCGATGGGTTTTATTTTTGTTGCATTTTTTATTAATTTTGCTTATACATCTTCTCCTGTTATCAGAGCCGGCTTTAAAAAAGGAGCCGGCAAGTTTTAATACAGCAACGCTGTACGGAGACAATAGCTCATGGCTCGTAGCGACCCACTCCACGGGGTTGAGCCTTGTTTTGGGCTAACTCACTGATCCCGTGTTGAAGTTGGTCGGAGGGGCTTTTTAAGTCGTGGACTTTGTCTCCGGATAAGGAGTGTGATTTTAAAACTGGTGGAAATCAAGGGTAGTCAGTCGGCGCAAGTGTTATTGCATTGTGTGCCGGACTGCCCTTTTTTTGTGTTTGAAAATCAAAAAACGGATAAATTTCACTCAGCAAGGAGGATGAAAATTGGAAGTAAAGGTCATTGACAATGATGTGGAAAAAGCGCTTAAAATTTTGAAAAACAAACTGTCCAAAAGCGGGCTGTTCAAGGAATTAAAAGTACGCCGGGCTTACGAAAAGCCGTCGGTTAAGAAAAAGAGAAAAACGATTGAAGCGCGTCGCAGACTGGCCAAAGTTCAGCGCCGGCGCAGTAATTAATTTATTCGCCCCGCCTGTCAGGGGGTTACGGTAACGTTTCCGCACCGTTGGATGTGAGAAAGGGGTATGATTTGGAAAAGCAGTATCTCATCGATTCACTATCGAAAGGAGAAGCGTGGCGTATTTTCCGCATCATGGCGGAATTTGTAGAATCTATAGAAATCCTCTCCAGTATCGATAATGCTGTAAGCATCTTCGGATCAGCCCGGATCAAACCGGAAGATAAGTACTACCGGATAGCGGAGGAGCTCTCCCGGCTCCTGGTGGAAAACGGTTTTTCGGTGATCACAGGTGGTGGTCCCGGCATTATGGAGGCCGGCAATAAAGGTGCGGCCGAGGCCGGCGGTAAGTCCGTAGGCATGAATATCAAGCTGCCCTTCGAGCAAAAGCCCAATCCGTACGCCAACATTCCCCTGGACTATAAATATTTTTTTATCCGTAAAGTCATGTTCATTAAATACGCGGTAGCCTATGTGATTATGCCCGGCGGCTATGGCACAATGGATGAATTTTTTGAAGCCTTGACTTTGATCCAGACCAGGCGCGTCCGGAGTTTTCCGGTTATCCTGATGGGGCGCGAATACTGGCAGGGCCTGTTGGACTGGCTTAAAGACTCCATGCTCAAAAGAGAGATGATCCTTCCCGAGGATCTTGAAATGATCCAGATTATCGACGAGCCGGAAGAAGTCGTCAAACACATCAAGAAATACGTCATTGTTTAAATCACCTTTGTTTTTGTCGAGGGTTTTTCATGACTCCGGAGCAAGCGCTTGCGGAATTAAAAAAGGGAAAGACGGCTCCCTGCTACCTTTTATACGGTGACCAGGAATACCTAATCGAGGAAACTCTTGGCGACCTGCTGGATGGGCTCATCCCTGCCGCAGACCGTTCTTTCGGCCTTTTTTCTCTCGACGGCGATAAAGTGGAGCTGGACCTTCTCAAAGATCATTTATCGTCTGCGTCTCTTCTGGGCGGCGCGAAGGTGGTCGTGGTGAGGGGCACGACGATTTTCCAGTCGCGTGAAAATCTTGGTGACCTGACACAGAAAATCCGCGACCATCTGGACGAAAAGCCTGATAAAGCGGCAGGCTATTTTCTCACTTTTCTGAAAATTTCTGGCTTTACCTGGGAGGATGTTCAAGGGGACGGATGGCGCAAGATAACCGATGAGCAGTGGCGCAAGGCAGGAGACAATAGCACACCGGAGGACCGTAATAAGTGGCTGCCCCGTATTGTGGAGATTTGCGCCTCCGCCGGCAGGACAACCGTCAGTGCGACGGATGCCGATGAACAATATGAAAAGTTTTTGACTGAAGGATTTGCTCCGGGAAATCATCTGATTCTGACGGCCGAGGCGGTCGATAAAAGAAAAAGGCTCTTCAAGGCGGTTGACAAGGCGGGTATTGTATTGCATTTCGGCCGCACCTCGAAAGAGGCGGCCACACGGCAGGTGCTCCAAAATGAGGCGGCAAAACTGCTGGGCCCGCACGGCAAGCGTTTGACCGAAGGCGCCTGGCGAGCGCTAGGGGAGAAAACCGGTTTCGAGTTACGTCCCTCTTTAAATGAACTTGAGAAGCTCATCCTGTATTCAGGCCGGCGGCAGGTGATCAGCGAACAAGACGTCGAAGAGGTTGTCAGCCAAACCAGAGAAAACAAGGTTTTTGATCTGACCGCGGCTCTGGCCGGAAAAAATACAAAAGCGGCGCTGGCGGCACTGGAGGCCTTGCTTGACCAGGGGGAACATCACCTGGCAATTCTGACGATGATCAGCCGTGAAGTTCGACACCTTTTGCAGGCTTCAATTCTCACTCGCTCGGGGAGACTTCCCGAAGTCACGCCCAATACGCAATATGGTGTATTCCAGAAGAATATCTACCCTGCCGTCGCCGGCCTGGTAACGGATGAAGTCCGCGGACAGGATCTGCTGATAAACAAGCATCCTTTCGTGATCTTTAATGCACTGCGCAGCTGCCGACGTTTTTCTTACATGGATTTATTGAGCTTTCTCAATGATTTGCTGGAAATCGACCTGGCAATGAAGTCATCGGCCACCGAGCCGCGGCTGCTTCTGGAGCGTTTTATTGTAAAAGCCTGCTCTACAGCTTCCTGATTTTTGCCTCTGCCCGCTTCCGGGCGCGGGAGAGTCTGCGGGAGGGGCCTTTTTTCACCGCGTCTCGCCTGGCGTATTTTTCTTCATCATCTTCCTCGTCCTGTATCCCCTTAAAATCCGGTTTCATAAGCGACTTATTAACAATCATCTCAAACTCGGGTGAGGCCAGTGTCGCCTGTCCCCTGCGACGAGCAAAAGAGGTAATCTCGCGGTCGGATGAAATGACCAGGATTTCCTCATCGGTTGAAGCG
>CAYWRV010000183.1:0-3950 GCA_964460865.1 uncultured Smithella sp.
CAAAAAGGAGTCATCATGAAAAGAGCTGCCGCGTTTTTTCTCCTTTTCATTATCGCAGTGTCGTTGGTCAGCTGTCATAAGGAAAGCGATGAAGACAGGATACGACAACTACTTGCCGACATTCAGACGGCGGGAGAGAAAAAAGACATCCGGGCGTTTATGCGCCCCATCTCAAAGGATTACCATGACCCACGGGGCTTCAACCATGAGGGTATCCGTGTACTGGTACTTAGCTACTTCCTGCGCTACCCGAAAATATCAGTCTATATCGGTCACAGCAGCATCAGCGTGGAGGGTGGCACGGCAAAAGCCAGACTTCACGTCATCCTGACCAGCGGCGATAAAACTAAAGGACTCTCCAGCATCGTCCCGCAGTCGTTGGGCGTCTGGGATTTTGACATCACGCTCCAAAAAGAGGGAAAAGACTGGAAAGTGATCAGGGCCGTATGGAAAGAGGCTGAATATCTGATCCCGGAGGACTAGCGGCGGGCATCCGCTCCCTAACTCACCTTCAGAGCAGCCCCGGCCCGCTTTCGCGTCTTGTAAGCCTCCGGCTCTGGGTCGCCGGTTGCCACAACCCGCCCGTCGCCTGGCGCCTTCACATAGTCTTTTAGTGGTGGAACAGGCGCATACCGCAAAAAGCCATGGCTATGCCGTATTTGTTGCAGGTGTCGATCACCTGCTGGTCGCGTATGGAACCTCCCGGCTCGACAATGGCTGTCACCCCGCTGCGGCGGGCACGCTCGATATTGTCACCGAAGGGAAAAAACGCGTCGCTGCCCAGACATACGCCCGTGACACGGCTGAGCCATTTTTTCTTCTCACCTCTGGTAAGCGCTTTGGGCTGCTTTGTGAATGTTTCTGCCCATACATCGTCGCCTATCACATCCTCGGGCGTGTCACCCAGATAAACATCGATGGCATTGTCGCGGTTGGGTTTGGAAACATCGTCCCGGAAAGGCAGATTGAGAACTTTAGGCATGTGCCGAAGCTGCCAGTTATCGGCCTTCTGTCCTGCCAGGCGGGTGCAGTGGATGCGGCTCTGCTGGCCAGCGCCCACACCGATTACCTGCCCGTCCTGCACATAGCAGACACTGTTGGACTGGGTGTATTTAAGCGTAATCAGTGCCAGCACCAGATCACGTTTTTGCGCATCGGTAAGTGTTTTATTCTCCGTCACCATATTGTCGAGCATACGGCTGTCGATCTTCAAATCGTTCCTTCCCTGCTCGAAGGTAATACCGTAGACCTGCTTGTGCTCCAGCGACGCCGGCACATATGAGGGATCAATGGCCACGACATTGTAGTTGCCGCTCTTCTTGGTTTTCAATATCTCCAGCGCCCGCGGCTCATAGCCGGGAGCGATAATTCCGTCTGTCACTTCGTTTTTAATGATTTCAGCGGTGAGTACATCACAGACATTGGAAAGGGCGATCCAGTCCCCGAAGCTGCTCATTCGGTCGGCGCCGCGGGCACGTGCATTGGCACAGGCCAGAGGCGAAAGCTTCATTTTAGGCTCGATATGATACATCCTGCGCAGTACCTTGTCGAGCGGAAAGCCCAGGGCTGCGCCTGCCGGGGAGACATGCTTGAATGAGGCGGCCGCGACCATACCGGTGTTTTCCTTAAGCTCCTTCACCAGCTGCCAGCTGTTGAGCGCGTCGAGAAAATTTATATAACCCGGCTTGCCGTTTAAAACCTCTACGGGAAGACCGGAGGCATCGACCATGAAAATTCTGGCCGGTTTCTGATTCGGGTTGCAGCCGTATTTAAGTTGTATTTCATTCATTTTCCTGTCCTCCCAGCGCCTGATATTTATTGATAATGACATCTTTATAACCGCCCGTTGCGAGCTCGATTCCCCTGACGAACAGGCTTACTTTATTCTCCTCGTTCAGCACCTCCCACAACCTCCCTGCGAATTCATCGGGATCATTCTCATCAAGAGCAACGCGCAGAGGCTCGCCCGCAAATGAAGGAAGCGGCGTGCCGTTTCCCATGTAGGTGCTGATGAAATGCCCCTCTCCCGGCAGGGGCTGGGGATAGTTGTAAATAAAGCGCTGCATACTGGCCGCATCGCCCTCGTTACTTTTTAAAATACTCAATTTATAAGTTCCGGCAAGCATGTCCACCACCCCGGAAATACGGGGCGTCCAGTTTGGTCCGTCATCTTCAAACGTGCGGGTGGCAAGCGCCGCCTCGAAACTGAACTTCGGAAAATCCCCTCTGGCCATGAAATCACGGATTGTATTGGTCTGGTCTCCGTTGGTGACAATCGTCGTATTATTATGCGTCAAGACGGGGTTGTAGATGATCAAATGTGGGTCCGTCATTTTGGCGGGATTGGCCGCCATCGTGCGAATGCCGCCTTCGATCACATCGAACACGCGATTGCGGCTGTTGACGCTGCGGCCCATGATAAAATAAGCGATAAGGGTTTTTTTTCCGTCCGGCGCTTTGCCGATGCAGATACCGCGGCCCGGGTATTCATTTCCGGCCAGATATTCATACAGATCCTGCTTCATGCTCATATCTCTCCTTGCAATGGGTAAGTTGATTTTTTGCGGCGCGAGTATATGAACAGAAGCTGCCTGTGTCAATCGGATTTGGCAAAGATCTTTATTTGTTCAATGAATACGAGATATTAAACGCAAAGACACGAAGACCCGCCACCACGGGTATTGTCCACAGACCATACAGGGTGTGTATCCCGAGCTTATTTCCCCTTCTGAGAGAAATCGGCAGGAGTGCAGAATTTTTTTCTCAGAGCGTCGAGCCCCGTTAAAACTGGAATTCTCTGCCATGGCTCATTTTCGTAGCTGGAATTGGCCAGAAGATTCCCCATATCGTCATAATCTGAAACTTCTCTCAGACGGTAGGCGCTTTTTTTACAGTCAATTTCATCGACCCTAATATTGTGATCGTAGCGCTTGTAGAGTTTGGACCTTTGAGAATCGTTCTTCTCCATCTGTTGAACAGTATCAAGGCGGAAATCTTCCGATATTATTTTATAAGTGGATACAACAATCACATCATTGGCGAGTTTTTTAATTTCCTTTTTATAAAAAGTCTCTCCGCTGCATGTTTTACCAAGATTCGCCCATATCTCCAAATCAGGCTTTTGTGAAACAAAAGGCGGAAGAGGTGGCTCCGTCTTAGGTGCGGGGGGCGCTTCCGGAGCTTTGACAACCGGTGGCGGAGGCGGTGCTTCAGGGACAGCGGGAACTTGCTGCCTCTGGGCGCAACCATAGAACGCAAAAAACAAAATACCAGCTAATACGAGAGCTTGTATCTTTTTCATAATGATTCCTTTCATTGTGACTATTTTTTAAAATGCCCCCACCCGATGACGGCAAACCAATGCCTTGGCTTAACAACAGCGTTATCGGTTGTCAGTGGGGAAACTTCAATGACATAGATCACTAAAAAATCACCAGACCGGCTACGGGGTACGCCCCTACGATAATTCAAGAATTGCGAGACCATTTGGTACATAAAAACGATGCCGATTTGTTTTTTTGTTTTCCGCCCTCAGTACAGCCCTGCCCTTTTCGGTAAGGAGCTATTTCTGCGTCGGGCTTCTGGATGAATCCGCCTTGGTCATTTCAATTTAGCCCGCCTCAAGCGCCGCTTCCAGATATATCCTGGCAAAAGATACCCTGTCTTTTAACACGATGGATTTCGAGCTGTTTTTGAGACAATGTCCCAGAAATAAGTCGCCGGTCCTTGACAGCAGCGTTTACCTGGTGATTTTACCGGTATTACCCTAATTCTGGAGGCATCCATGAGATTGAAGCTATCATATAACGTGAAATTTGAGGTGAGATTATCACCAACAAAAAACCCTCTATTTCTAGAGGGTTTCTGCACTTCTTTGGACCTCACTGTATTATGTCTTGGTGGAGGTGGCGGGAATCGAACCCGCGTCCGAAAACCTTCCGCTGGAGTTT
>CAYWRV010000184.1:0-3901 GCA_964460865.1 uncultured Smithella sp.
TTTTTTATACCCCTGTAATCATTATGTTTCTTATCAGATAGTGTCAAAGTCAGGAAAAAAATTCCTGTCAAGCGGCTTTTATTACGATTTACCGCCTGCCCACTGAAAAGACGGATTTTTTCCAGGTGATGAAAAACAGCGACATTGTGTTGTCCGAAAGTTTGTGTTATTGAACGCCGGTCACAGATAAAAGGAGTTTTTATATAGCAGATGCTGGATAAATATCGAAGAAATATAAACTATCTGAGGGTTTCCATCACCGATCGCTGCAACCTGCATTGTACCTATTGCCGTCCCAAAGAGGGGATTTCCCTCAAGGGTCACGAAGACATTCTTCGCTACGAAGAAATACTGCGCGTCATCGGTCAGGCGGTGAAAATGGGTTTTATCAAGGTGCGGGTAACCGGTGGTGAGCCTCTTGTCCGAAGGGGATTCGTGGACTTTCTTCGGTCACTAAAACAAATAGAAGGCCTCGAATGCATCAGCCTGACTACCAACGGAATCCTTTTGGAGAGATTCGCCGCGGATATTTTTGCCGCCGGAGTGCGCCGCATCAACATCAGTCTTGATTCACTGGATGTGGAAAGGTTTCGGAAAATTACCGGCGGAGGTAACCTGGCTGATGTGTTGCGAGGCATTGAAGAGGCTGAAAAGGCAGGATTCTCACCGATTAAAATCAATACAGTCGTTATCCGCGATTTCAATGATGATGAGGCGCTTGATTTTGTCCGGCTGGCAATGAATAAACCTTATCAGATCCGTTTCATCGAGTTGATGCCGGTAAGCCTGGTCAGTATGGACCAGTCCAGTCGGTTTATGCCCAACCAGGAGCTTCTGGAACGCATTCAAAAACATTTTCGCCTTGAGGAATCCCGGGTGCAGAAAAACTCGACAGACGGTCCAGCCAGAATCTTCCGGCTCGCCGACGGCGCGGGCCAAATCGGGTTTATAAATCCGGTGAGCGACCATTTCTGCTCCACATGTAACCGCCTGCGGCTTACTGCCGACGGGAAACTCAGAGCCTGCCTGCTCAACGAAGCGGAAGTTGATCTAAAAGAAGCACTTGCGCAAAACTGCTCCGATGAGCGCCTGGCCGGGCTCATCGGCCGCGCCATCATGCTCAAACCACAAAAGCACGATCTGGACTGCACCGACAGAAACCTCAAAAAATGCACCCGCGACATGTCGGATATCGGCGGCTGAAACAACGGCATTGCCCCCGGCGGCTTCATTAAGTATAATGCCGCCATGAGTTACGCTATTTGTTTTGAAGCAATGTCGGGGGCTGTAGCTGACAGTTTTGGGCAAGGGATTGCGGGGGTGGTACTATGCTGACAGGTCAGCATCGCGCTCAGGCTCAGGATCGCTGGCTGGAAACCGAAACAGGGCGCTATATTTTTTCACGGCAGGAAAAGCTGATCATGGAACTGGTTACCCCTGTTGCCGGTGAAAGACTTCTGGATGCGGCCTGCGGTACTGGCAATCATCTGCGTCTGTTTCAGCACAGGAAATGTCTCCTCACCGGGATGGATACCTCCGGTGAAGCTCTGGCTGCAGCCAGAAAAAAGCTGGGCGCCGGTTGCGAACTGGTTCGTGGCGATCTTTCCGATATCCCTTTTTCCGGAAATGAATTTGATATTGTCACACTGATCAATGCGCTTGGGGTAGAGGACGACCCGTATAAAATCATCGCGGAAGCGGTGCGCGTGAGCCGCAGTAGGGTTTTTATCGGATTTCCAAACAAATTTTCCTTTGCCGGAACAGCCCCGCAAGTTCTCCGACTTTTCGGCCTTCCGCCTGCCTCCGCCGTGCGCTTCTTCACCATCGGCGAAATGAAGTCGATCGTTCACCGTGTATTAGCCGATTCACCTGTTACATGGGGATCTGTGGTCTGTCTGCCCGGCCCGCTTTATTCTTTTTTCCCGACCTGCGAAGAGATCCTGCCTGTCAAAAGAAATCCCGTGGGCGCGTTTGCCGGCATGCTGATCACTATCAAATACACATACCGGACGGCGGAAAACCCGCTTCTTGACTCCTTTGAGTTGAAAAGAAAAAACCGCGCCGCGCCGGAGGCGGTGCGCGGGATGCTCCACAGAGGAGGAGACAAATGATTAGCGAGGCCCTGCTTTACGTAAAGCTCGACAATGGCCGGGTAAGATGTTTTTTGTGCGCTCACCGCTGTATAATCAAACCCGGCCACCGCGGGATATGCGGCGTAAGGGAAAACAAAGACGGCGTTCTGTATTCTCTTGTGTTCGGCACTCTGATTGCTGGCAATATCGACCCCATTGAGAAAAAACCTTTTTTCCACGTTCACCCCGCCTCTGCATCTTATTCCATCGCGACCGTCGGCTGCAACTTCCGCTGCGATTTCTGCCAGAATTTCGATATCTCACAAGTGTCGCCGCACATTTCAGATATGCCCGGCCTGGAAGTGCCTGCCGCCGAAGTCGTCAAAAAAGCCAAAAGCAGCGGCTGTCGTACAATAGCCTATACTTACACGGAGCCGACCGTTTATTTCGAAACTGCGCTGGAAACCGCCAAAGAGGCGTCCCGGTCAGGTCTTGAAAACCTGTTTGTCACTAACGGATATATGACCAAAGAGGCCATCGACCTTATCTCCCCCTATCTGGCTGCGGCGAACGTTGATTTGAAATCCTTTCGTGACGAATTTTATCGGAAACGGTGCGGCGCGAGCCTGCAACCGGTACTGGAGAGCCTCGGAGCGATGAAGGAAAAAGGAATCTGGCTGGAGATTACCACACTGCTCATTCCGGGACTTAACGACTCCGAGGCTGAGCTGAAGGATATCGCCTCGTTCATCCGCAATCTCGGTGCGGAAACTCCCTGGCACATCAGCCGTTTTTATCCTCAATACAAAATGCTCGACAGAAGCGGCACGCCCGTTCCCCTGCTGCATCGCGCCTGTGAGATCGGCAGGGAGGCGGGACTGTATTACGTCTACAGCGGAAACATTCCCGGCGACCGGGGCGAAAATACCTATTGCGCGGGTTGCTCCACGCTTTTAATCCATCGATATGGTTACAAAATAATTGAAAATAAACTCTCCGGCGGTGCCTGCCCCTCGTGCGGCCGGAGGCTCGAAGGTCTTTTCTGAAGTCCCTGGCTCATATCATATTGATTTATTAAGGTATTACAGCATGGATACACCTTTGCGCCACCCTGCGCGCCAACAAGTGCGTTTTTTTCGCCCAATAAGCGGCAACACTACATGTTGTGGTATGGTTTTTCCGTACATACATTTTGTTGTATTTTCTCTTTACAAAGGAAATGTCTTTTGTTAGGCTCTAACGAAATTTTATACACAAAAGAAACGGCATGAAACTTAAACGTCTGGAAATATCAGGGTTCAAATCTTTCCGTGAAAAGGTCGTTGTTGATTTTTCCTCGGGTGTGAATGCGATTGTCGGCCCCAACGGGTGCGGAAAATCCAATATTGTAGATGCGATTCGCTGGGTGATGGGCGAGCAGCGGGTGAAGGCGCTGCGCGGTAAGAAGATGGACGATGTCGTTTTCAACGGCAGTGAAGACGCAGCCCCCGTGAGCATGGCCGAGGTGGTCATGACACTGGAAAACAACGGTTCGAGCTTTCCCGGCGCATATAGTGAAATGGCGGAAGTCTCCATCTCCCGCAAGGTTGTCGTTGACGGGGAGAGCGAATACTGCATAAACCGTGTGCCCTGCCGGCTTCTGGACATCAAGGAATTTTTCATGGGCACGGGCGTCGGAGCCCGCACCTACTCGCTTGTCGAGCAGGGCTCGGTCGCCTCGATGGTCGAGGCCAAGCCGGAGGACCGCCGTCTGTTTATTGAAGACGCGGCAGGCGTTTCCAAATACAAAAGCCGCAAGGACGCGGCTGTCCGCAAGATGGAGGCGACCA
>CAYWRV010000185.1:0-3833 GCA_964460865.1 uncultured Smithella sp.
TAATTACTGATTTAGAAATTCACCCGCCATTTTCACTTCTTTGGACGAGCCGATATAGATGGGCGAGCGTTGATTGACCGCGGTGACCTCAAGCGAAAGGATATCATTTTTGCCGTCTGTGGCCATGCCGCCCGCCTGCTCAATGATAAAGGCCATCGGCTGCAACTCGAACAGCAGGCGCAGCTTCCCCTGGGGTGATTTCTTCAGTGCGGGATAGGTAAAAAGACCGCCGCGCTTGATAATCACCTGGTTTATATCCGGCACGAACCCGCCGCTGTAGCGAAGCTTGTAGCCTTCCCGCTCCAGCGCATCGATGAATTTCAAATGATTGTCAGTCCAGTCTTTGCGCAGGCCGCCCGGCGAGAAAATCGACCCTTTTTCCTCAAGCCGGATATTTTCCTCCGACAGTACGTATTCACCCTCACGGTCCAGAACAAACTCGTGCGCTCCTTTCCCTGCTGAATAGATCATGGTAATCAGCGGGCCGTAGGTGATGTACAGAGCTGCCACCATGGAATTCCGGCCGCAGTCGAAAAGTGATTTTTTGTGAATTCCGATAATGGTGCCAATGGCGAGGTTCGTGTCCACCAGAGACGACCCGTCGAGAGGATCGGCCGTGACGATATACAACGCACTCCCCTGGCCGATGGTGACAATGTCATCACGCTCTTCCGAGGCGTATTGACTCACAAATCCCGAGTGCTGCAACTTGGTTTTGAGGATCTCGTCGCTTATGCGATCCAGGGCCAACTGCTCTTCACCATAAACGTTTTTGAATCCCGCCAGTTTCCTGTTGGACTCGTGGATTTTCGCGGAGATGTACTTGCCGACCACGGCAATTTGCCAGATCAGACGGCGCAGTTCCACCTCGACACCGGCGAGCCACATGTGGCGCCTCAAATCAACGATGTTTTTTGTCAAATCATTTATTCCGTCTCCCATAATGTACTCCTTCACGTTCTTATCTTGAGGTCACGCCAGAATTTTTTCCAGCGTGCCCTTGAGGTCTTCAAGTGAATAGGGCTTGGCCATGGCCCCGACAAACCCGTACTTCCAGTACTCTTCGATTACCGGATCTTTTGTGTAGCCGCTGGAAATAATCGCCCTGACTTCCGGGTATTCCTGTTTCCAGCGCCTTATCGCCGTCTCTCCCGGCTCGTCGCCGCGCATGGTCAAATCCATGATGATGAGAGCAAATGGATCTCTTTCCTGCTCGGCCTGCCGGTAAAGCTCCCTGCCCTCGCCATGGCTTTTTGTCTTTTTCACATCATACCCCAGATGCTCCAGCATGCTGCCAGTTACATCCAGCAGGATTTGTTCATCGTCAATGAGAAGGATTTTTTGTCTGCCCTCCGCACGTGCTGTGAGCGAGGGGGCTGTCTTCTGCTCTTCATGGCCTTCACTGACGGCAGGCAGAAATATCGTAAAAACCGAACCTTCCCCCGGCATCGACTCCACGGCAATGAGCCCGTCGTGGCTTTTCACAATAGAGTGGCAAATGGCCAGACCCAATCCGATCCCTTTTATACTGTTCATGGGTTTCGTGGTAAAATACGGGTCAAAAACCCGCCTCAGGCATTCGGCGGACATTCCGGCGCCATGATCCCGAACATACCAGCGAATGTATCTACCGGCTTTGAGCGCCTGGATCTGTCCGTCGGCAAGTTCTATGTTTTCTGCACCGATTTCTACAATGCCCCCACCGGGCATGGCCTCACAGGCGTTGGTCACGAGGGCGTGAACGACCTGGCGCATCTGGCCTTCGTCTATATGTGCCGGCCACAGTCCGTCCGGAAGAGAAAACCGGCATTTCACATTTTTACCGCTTAAGGCAAAATCAGCCGTGTCGCGGATAGCGTCGGCAATTAAAACCGTTTTACGCTGAAGAGTGCCGCCACTGGAATAGGCAAGGAGCTTGCGGGTCAGTGCTCTGGCTCTCAAACACTGCTCCTCAGCTTTGGCCACGAAAGTATAAACCGGATCCTTGGGGGTGGATTTCAGTTTGGCCAGAGACAAACTACCGAAAACAGCCATCAGAATATTGTTGAAATCATGGGCGATCCCGCCGGCCAGAAGGCCGATCGATTCCAGTTTCTGCGCACGGGCCAGTTCCGCCTCCATGAGCCGCCTGAGAGTAATATCGCGTCCCATGCACTCAAAGCATGTAAGCAGGCCGTCATCGCCTCGGATACCGATGACGGTATACTCCATAACAACCGTTTGCCCGTTTTTTGCCTTTCCTTTAACAACAACATTTCTCAGGACGTTTTTTTCGTTTGACGGGTGACCGAACTCATCGGCCCACATCTGAAGTTGGCCGGAACTGATTACCCTCTGCCTTATGCCTGCGTCGCTTCGGTATTCATCCGGAGAGTAACCGAATATATTCTGCGCCGCCTCATTAATAAAAGAAATCACGCCTCCCGGCATCTCAATGCGGAAAATAGCCTCATCCGAGTATTGCGCCAGACGCTCATAAACAGCTCTTATTTGTTCTTTTTCAGCTCTGACTTTGCTGAATTCGGTGCGGTCGTTGATGATGGCGACAATGCCCGCCAGATCTCCGCTTTCATCATAATACGGCGTTGCATTGACCATAAATGGCCCGCGGCGTCCCTCGGGAAGATCGAGGTGGCAAACCTCATCCGTCATCTGCTTTTTTGTCTGCAAGACACTTTGTAAAATAGCGCATATCTGCCCCGAGGGGCTGACTGCGCATTTGAAGTTCCAGCGCGGTTCGTCCAGCGTCCCGCCGAGCATTTCACCGACGGTACAGCCGGCGATCTCTCCCATCGCTCTATTGACGTAAGTGATGCGCCCCTGCCGATCGATCATCATAAGGCCGTCATGAACCAGGGACAACAGACGGGCAATATCTGATGGTATGTTTTTTGTCTCCGGCCGCACGTCATCCGCCGTTCGGTTTGGTTTCATTATTTCCATCTTTCCGGCTCAGATAGAATTGTAACTTATCATTAATATATTATTAATTATTAATCAAATGTCCGCCGTCTTTACAAGCACAAAATTGTTTAACATATTCGTGCTTTAATCGGGCAAGGTGAAATGCTCTGAAAATCCTGTTTTTTGGCCGCTTTTGCGGCATTTTTGCAGACGTTGTGGTCAAGCCATCTGCCTTTTATCAATCATGTAGCAACTCCCCTGATGCTGTTTGGCAAATTTTTTCATTTCAGCCGCTATTTCCGCTATTTCTCCGAAGTGAGTAAAGGCGCGCCGACGGGATTCGGTAATACCTATGGAAATTCCCATCACCGGAAACTGTGATGCTTTGCCCCGTCGGTCGAAGGACTGGATAAACCCCTGTTTCAAATCGGCGGGATCATACAACCCGGTGATCAGGCTGTCAAAAACCCTGACGATATCCTTCGCCGCTTCTTCCGCAAACGCCTGATCGATAATAAAAACAAAATCGTCGCCGCCGATATGGCCGACAAAGCTGCCCTGCGGCTGTTTGCTTTTAATGACGCCCAGAATTATGCGGGCGGTCATTTTGATGGCCTCGTCACCGCGACTGAAACCGTAGCGGTCATTAAAAGGCTTGAAAAAATCGAGATCTGCGTAACCGAAGGCAAACTCTCTGCGGGAGTCGATTCTCTCCTGGATTTCTTTATTGATGGAAATGTTGCCGGGCAGACGCGTCAGAGGATTGATTTCCACAATGCGCTCCGAGCGAAGGATGGAAAGACATACCCGTGCCGCTAAATCAGTATCAAGATCCCCGCGGCGGATATAATCCTCCACCAGCCACCTGTCCCAGACAGATGCATCGAAAGGATCATCCAAAACCGCCAGCACGGGTAGCTGTTGTAACA
>CAYWRV010000186.1:0-3819 GCA_964460865.1 uncultured Smithella sp.
TGAAATCCTTTTCCCGGATGATGTCAGAGCCGGAATCCGCCTCAGCCGCCGTCAATTCTGTAAGCGCCCTGCCGGATATTCTGATGAAAATAGCCTTCTCCGGTTTTGAGGCCGCGATGCGGACACAAATGCACCTGATGGAAAAGGCAAACAGAATCGGCAAGCAGGCCGAGGCATACAATTTCGATAACCTCGACCAGCAGGTTTTCAAGGCGCTCACCGACATCTATGAGCAGGAACTCAGGCAATATCTGAAAATTCCGCCCCTGGGACTCACCAGATTCTACCAGGAGCGCTTCAATGACATGCTCGACAAGCACAACATTTTCCAGACAACGCTTGCCGAGTTCCTCTCCATCCTTTATCTGCCCATGGAGAAGTCGTTCCAGGTACTCCAGGACAAGCTGCGGGAGATGGCCGAACAGGGTCATTTGCCGGGTAACGCCCAGGAAACCTACGGAATGTGGCTGAAAATTCTGGAAGGCCACTTCATGAACCTTTTTCAATCCAGCGAGTATCTCGACGCGCTGCACCGGACACTCAATAACCTGGAGGATTTTCTCATTGCCAGGGAAAGTGCAATGCTCGACTTTCTCCAGACAATGCCGGTGGTCACACAAAAAGACATGGACGATCTGTACAAGGAGTTCCACCTCCTCAAAAAGAGAGTAAGGGAGCTGGAAAAGGAAGCCGGTATTACCCCTAACAATCTTTCCGCCGTAAAATAGACAAATTGTTTTTTACGGCATACTCTTTAAGGAGTGGATCGCATGAACTCGACAAAAATACCTATCGACCTGATCCTGGAAAGACTCGCGGAAGACGCGGATAAAGTCCAAAAACGGGTTTCCAGGGCCTCCGATGTACTTCTGGGGGAACTCAATTACGAACTCGGCTCCACCCCCTATGAAATTGTTTATCAGGAGGACCGCGTCCGTCTGAAACATTATTCACGAAATGAATCGGCCGACAAACTGGGCACACCTCTTTTGGTGGTTTACGCTCTGATTAACCGCGAAACGATGCTGGACCTCCAGCCGGACCGCAGCGTGGTCAAAACATTTCTGGAAGGCGGCATCGACCTGTATATGGTGGATTGGGGATACCCCAAACGCAAAGACCGCTTCCTCACCATCGACGACCATGTCAACGGCTACATGGACAATATCGTCGATTTCATCCGTGAAAAGCACAATATCCCTAAAATAAATCTGATGGGTATCTGCATGGGCGGGACTTTTTGTGTCATGTACGCCGCTTTGCACCCGGATAAAATTAAAAATCTGGTCACCACCGTCACCCCGTCGAATTTCGATACGAAACAGGGTCTTTTACATATCTGGATGAAGGATGTGGACACGGACAGAATGATCCGCACCTTCGGCAACATCCCTGGCGACTTGATGAACTTCGGTTTTCTTCTGCTCAACCCCGCCCGCCTGATGATCGATAAGTATGTCGGGTTCGCCCAAAACATGGACAACCGCGATTTCGTGGAAAACTTCGTCCGAATGGAGCGCTGGATTTTCGACAGTCCCGACGTGCCGGGCGAAACATTCCGCCAGTTCATCGATGACTGCTACAAGAACAACCTGCTTATCCAGAGCAAAATGTTTCTGGGCGGGAAAAGGGTCGATTTGAAAAACCTGACCATGCCCCTTTTAAATTTTTACGGAGAGTACGACCATCTGGTCCCGCCCGAGGCCTGTAATCAGCTCACCGGCGCCGTCGGAAGCCGTGATGTGGAAGATGTCTGTCTGGAAACGGGACACATCGGTATTTATGTCAGCTCCAAATTTCAGCGGCTGTTCGCACCTAAAATCGTGCGCTGGCTCAAAGAGCGCGACGCCGTTGAGGTACCCGGACAAAAGACAAAACTCCGGCTTGTTTCCGCGCCAAAGACGGTTAAGACCGTCAAATCTGAAGATAAAAAAGTGTCAACCGCAGGCAAACCGCCTTTAGTAAAAAAAGTGCGGCAGACAAAACCGCCAAAAAAAGTGAAAACAAAACCGCGCTCAGCGCGCACTGCACGCAAAATGTCGCTTGTCGACAAAATCAATGAAGCCATTTAGGGGGAAATTAAAACATGCCAGCCAAAACAAATTATTTTCAAGCCTTGAGCAAACTAAGTAAAGACATGGCCAAAACCAAAGACCATCTCAAAATCGGCCACCTGATTATTTCGACCGCAGTGAAAATACTCAAGGTCAAGGCAGCCGTTATTTATTTAAGGGATGAAAGCGATGAGCAGGCGGATCATACCACCCTGGCCGTCCAGATCGGCCTGTCCGATAAATACGTTCACGCGGCTCCCGAGCAGGCGGTAAAAATAAGGCCGCAGTTGATGAAAGAGGGTTACATCTATTACCGTGATGCCACGACGGACAAGCGCCTTACCAACCACAAGGCAAAAAAGGCGGAGGGTATCGGCTCAATTTTGGCGATGCCGATAATCGACCGGGGGGAAATGCTTGGAGTTTTGAGCGTCTATACAAAAGAAATACGTAAATTCTCCCCGGACGAACTGGATTTTCTTTCCATTCTGGCCGAGCGGGGCGGAGCGGAAATCGCCAATCTCTTCCTTGTACAAAAATTGCGACGGCAATCCAAAACCTTCCTCGACCTTGCCGCCGGTATCTCGGATAGCCTTGACATCAAATCCATTTTGCAAACCATGACTCAGGACATGGTCAAAGCCCTTAAACTGAAGGCGGTTGCCGTCCAGCTTCTGGACGAGGACAAGCGTACACTGAAGCGTGTTGCCAGCTTCGGCCTGAGCGAAAAATATATGAATAAAGGGCCGGTGCGGGCGGACAAAAATATGGCGGCCGCACTGAAGGGAGAAACAATCTTCATCAAGGATGTTCTGACGGACGAAGGCACACAGTACAAAAAAGAAAAAAAGGAAGAAGGCATCACTTCGATGCTTTACGTGCCGATTAAGTCAAGGGAGGAAACCATCGGCGTTTTAGTCATCTACAGCAGTCGTAAACGAAAATTCAGCGAGGATGAGATTTCACTGGTCACGGCGCTTGCCTACCAGGGAGGGCTGGCCATCAACAATGCCTGCATTTACCTTGATATGGAGGACAATGTCAGGGATCTGAAGGAAAACATCTGGAGCCACAAGTGCTGGTTCTGATACCGGACGGCCAAATAACGCTTAATGTTTGGGAAACTTAAAAAAAACAAAAAGGACTGCTTATGCTGGGAAAAACAATTGATCAATTGAAAGTCGGCGAGTCGGCCGAATTCGCCAAAACCGTGTCCGAATCTGACATCTACCTGTACGCAGGTATCACCGGCGATTTCAATCCCGCACATGTGAACGAGGCCTACGCACAAAATACCTTCTTCAAAACACGTATTGCGCACGGAATGCTCACGGCCGGCTTTATTTCCGCGATCATCGCCAACAAATTGCCGGGTCCAGGGACAATTTACATGAAGCAGGAGCTGAGCTTTCTGGCGCCGGTGCACATCGGAGACACCATCACCGGCCGCGTCGAGGTCCTCGAACTCAACGTGGAAAAAAACCGGGCAAGGCTTAAAACCATCTGTACAAATCAGGATGGTGTAGTGGTGCTGGAAGGAGAGGGGCTGGTCAGCCCGCCGAAGGTGAAAAAAGCGTAGGCGGCCTGACGTCACGCGCTAAGAAACCGGCCGGCTGTCGAAAGGGTGCGAATTTACAAAAATTTATAAAAAAACCGCCGTAAATAATTGCGGCGGTTTTTTAATTGATGTTTAATCTTTTTACTTGGATGCGAAAAATGCTTCCACTTTCTTGAAGTTCTCGTCGGCGGCCGCCTTGAATTCCTC
>CAYWRV010000187.1:0-3805 GCA_964460865.1 uncultured Smithella sp.
CAACAGACCCCGCCCATCCTTCGACAAGCTCAGGGCAGGCTTCGACAAGCTCAGGACGAGCGGGGTTTTTTAATACGTTGCCTCTGAATCACGAATCACGCGCCATTAGCTATGGCTGCTGTTTTTTACCTACGGAAGCCAGATAAATGGCAAATTCATCTTCACCGTCAACTTGTAAGGGCCGGTCGAGCGCCTCCTGGTCATAGGCCGCCATCGCACATGCACCGGCTCCGATCGCCTCACAGGCAAGATAGAGGTTCTGGCAGACATGCCCTGCGTCGATGGCAATCACCTTGTGGGAGGCGTGGCCGTAGCGCCACTCCATCCGGTAAGGAACGGCCGTCCAGATGAAAGTGACGGCCGCCCCGGAGGGATAGCTCTGCCCGAAGACGGCATGGACCATCCTGGCGGCAAGGTTTTCCGGAGCCTGCTCAAAAACCAGCTGATGCTCCAGCGGCAGGTAGCGGTATATACCTCTTGCCAGCCCCCCTACATTCAGGATGCAAAGATAGGTTTCCAGGGCATGGCGGCAGCCGGCTGAAGGAACGGTGCGCAGGGCATGGCCGCTGTCAAGAACCTCCCTGACTCCCTGGGTCGCCCACAGAAGAAAAGACAACTCCTCCACGGTCAGGCCCTGCCTTGCGTACGTCCTCGTGCTTTCACGCTTTAAGATCGCCTCTTTCAGCTGAATCTCTCGGATGCCGGCCCACATCCCGCGAGGCACAAGCTCCACACGCCGGGCATCTTTAGGGAAGGGTTTTTCCACCGGCGGCGGAGGTATCCCCCTGTTTTGCGCTACAGAGGAAAAATCGACTGTTTTGCGGACAGTGTCTTTGAGAAACTGCCTGTACGCTTTTATGAGATCCCCCTCTTTCATAGTCCCTGCCACACCTTCCTGCGTTTTATTTACGCCTCATCAGTCGCGCCAGCTCCACCGCCCGTCTCATAAAAAATCTCGCCGATTGCAGGCCGGCCTCGTCATTTTCGATACCCAGCCTCACATGCCGGTCAAACTCACCTGACCCGCCCTCGCTGGCCAGCGCCGAGGCTCCCAGCGGACTCACACCCTTATGGACGCTTGCCGGAATCATCTCGAGCGTCAAAAAAGTGGTGATATTGGCCAGATGCGTAAGCTCAAGCCCTCCGTGCCTAAGCCATGAAACAGCCATGCTTACGCCGATTTTATTGCGCATACGGCCGGCGGTCAGATTGCCGAAAACGAACACTCGCAACCGGTCGACAAATGCCGCCATCGCCGCTGAGGGGCGCATGAAGTAAACCGGGGTGGCCAGCACGATAATATCCGCCTGCTCGGCCTTTTCAAAAACCGCCTGCGCATCATCTTTTATGCTGCAGTATTTTCCCTCAGTTTGTTTTGTCAGGCAAAAATTACAATGGCGGCAATCCTTGATCTTCAGAGCTGAAAGGTGGATGATTTCCCTGTCAATGTCCCGACCGGGCAGGCCCTCCACGGCGCGTGTCAAAAATGTTTCGACGTTTCCCCTTTTCACGGGGCTGCCTGAAATTCCCAGAATTTTGCAGGTCATGTTTCCCCTCCTGTTTTCCGTAAAAGCTTCTTCAGAAAACAACTCATGATGGTCAGGCCGCCAAATGAGGCACCGCTTTCACCGGCCCGGCCGGTGCGTAAGCGGCGACAGGGACAATGATTTTCGGTTGACACTTGCGGCTGTTGTTTCTATACTTCAAACGCCGGACCAAATTCAAGCCTCATGCACCCCGGCGTCAAGGATAGACCTTCAATGAAATTTTTGGCATCCATTATCGCGTCGTTATCGGCCAGCAGGATCGTTCAGGCCAATATCCGTCTGCTGGTGAAGTATCTGGTGGCGATACTTTTGCTCATCACTCTCTACAGTATTATATTTCACTACCTGATGGCCATGGAGGGCCAGAAACATTCCTGGGTAACCGGCTTTTACTGGACGATGGTGGTCATGTCCACGCTGGGTTTCGGTGATATCACCTTCGCCAGTGATATAGGCCGTGTTTTTTCCGTCCTCGTCCTGCTGTCCGGAATCATTCTTCTTTTAATCCTTCTGCCTTTTATTTTTATCAAATTTTTCTTCGCTCCCTGGATGGAGGCCCAATCCCGCAGCCGCGCACCGCGTGAGCTGCCGGAAGACACACAAAATCACGTGATCATCACTCACTACGACCCGGTCACCGCCGCGCTTATCGACAAGCTGGTCAATTACAAAAAATATTATGTGGTACTGCTCGATGAGTTGCCGCGGGCGCTGGAGCTGTACGACAAAAACATCCGTGTCGCGCTGGGCAATATCGATGATCCCAGAACCTATGAAAAGCTCCGTGCCGGGAATGCTGCGCTGGTCGTGGCCACCAACAACGATCAGATGAACACGAATATCACACTGACACTGCGCGAAGATTATGAGCATCTGCCGATTATCACCACCGCGGAATCACCACATTCGGTGGAAATTCTTAAACTGGCGGGCAGCACGCGCGTCTTGCAGCTTCACGAGGTTCTGGGGCGGTCGCTTGCGGCCTGGACCATCGCCGGAGACTGCAAGGCCAATATCATCGGCCGCTACGAGGATCTGGTTCTGGCACAGGCCCCGGTAATCGGCACGCCGCTGGTCGGCCAGACGCTGGCGCAAAGCGGCATCCGGGAGACTTTCGGCCTGGCCGTGGTCGGCATCTGGGAGAGAGGAAAGTTTATCCTCCCGGGACCGGACACCATTATCGGACGCACCAGCGTGCTCGTTTTTGCCGGTGCCGAGGAGGCACTGAACCGCTATGATGAGGTTTATTCCTTTTATCAGATCTGCAAAGTGGCTGGCGACCCGATCATCATCGTCGGCGGCGGCCGTGTCGGCAACGCGGTGGCGGCTCGTTTCAAACAGGCGGACATCCCCTATTTGATTATCGAACGCTCCAAGAGGCGCGGTGAAGAAAACGAGCATTATGTGCACGGCGACGCGGCGGATATTCACACACTGGAAAAGGCCTGGTTTGAAAAAGCGCCTGCCGCCCTGCTCACCTCCCATGACGATGCCACCAACATCTACCTCACCAAGTACCTGCGCAGCTTAAGGCCGGATATGCAGATTTTGAGCCGCTCCAGCGAAGACCGCAATGTCTCGACATTGCACCGCGCCGGTGCGGATTTTGTCATGTCCTACGCCTCGCTGGGAGCCGAGGCCATTTTCAATTTTCTCATGAACGAAGAGACGCTTCTTCTGGCGGAAGGACTTAATTTCTTTCACTTGCCGTCACCAAAGCCCCTTATCGGGCAGACGCTGGCGCAAAGCGGCATCCGGGAAAAAACCGGCTGTACACTTATCGCCATACGCCGCGGGGCCGAAACTTTCATCAACCCGGAACCGGCGATAACTATTGAAAAAGACGATGAGTTGATACTCATCGGCACCTACGAGGGGGAGAGATCTTTTCTGGGAGAATTTTCATTGACTTGACAAGCTCTTGCTTTTAGAATTGTATCCAATTCCAAACGAGAGGCGCAAATCCTTTTATCCTGATAGGCGATGGTGAAAATTAATGATTCTTGAGCGTCCCCGTAAGACTTCCGCATTCAAATTTGTTATTCCCGGCATAATAATCGGCATCATCGTCACAGCCGCCGCCGTCGGGGCCTATCATTACTCCGGCGATGCGCGCTTCTGCAGCTCATGCCACAGCATGAAATTCGTACACGAAAAGTGGGGAATGTCCAACCACCACCAGTTCACCTGCACCGAGTGCCACCTGCCGGACACGCACCTGCCGGGAAAAGTCGTCTATAAGATCCGCGCCGGTCTCA
>CAYWRV010000188.1:0-3748 GCA_964460865.1 uncultured Smithella sp.
GACAGGATGCTCATCAGCATCACGGTAATCACCGTGCCGGTGGCGGTAATACCCAGAAGCCCGAAGCTGTCTTCTTCCGACGCCTTACTGTCTCTGCGGAAGGATGATATCCCCGTGGCAAGCGCCAGTACAAACGGCACCAGCAACACGCCCGTTACGGCACCTGCCGCGTCAAAGGATATGGCCAGCATCTCGGGCGACAAAAAAATACCCATCACAAGAATCAGCCCGTAGATAACGGTCAGTGCAACGTGGATCGGTATGCCGTAGGCGATTCTGGCAAAGCCGAACGCCAGCAAAAGTCCGATGCCCACGGAGACAACGATGACCAGTGTGGATTTCGGCAGCAATCCGGCCGTGACGCTGTGGACCTGTCCGGCCAGGATGTGTAAATCAGGCTCGGCGATCGCAACAATAAAGCCCAACACAATTCCGCCCCCGATCACCATCGCCAGTTTGTTTGTTTTAATGAGATATGCTCCCAGAAGATTGCCGATGGGAGTGATGCCGATATCCACACCGAAAAGAAATATGGACAGGCCCAGAACGATGAACAAGGCGCCCAGCGAGAACCTCGCAACCTGTGTGATATCAATGGAAAGAACGGTGAAACTCAATATAAGCACGATGACCGATACCGGAAGCACCGCAAATAGTATCTCTTTAAATCTGTCCAGAAGGATATTCACACGCCGGCCTGCCTTGCCTGAATTTCTTCACGAGGGGTATCTACTAGATAAACATCGTATAAGGCAACCAATATATTTCATCCATGCACCTGCGGGTAAGATCGTATCTTGACTAAAGGCAATGCTGTGTGCAAAAAGACGAAGCAAAACAGAGTATTTTCCTGGGGAATCAAAACCGACCGATGGCTGTCAGACGGACATTTGCAAAAAAAGTGATTGATTTTAACCGAAGCCTTGAGTTTTCGGGAAAGCTGCCCGCGGGCTTTGCGGTACTCAATCCCTTCTGTGATAATCCCGAAACTATGGCCGCAATGGAGAAGTTCTACCAAAAATACTACAACGACAGGCGCAAAAGAAAATTCATCATCGGGATAAACCCGAGTCGTCACGGCGCGGGGGTGACCGGAGTGCCGTTCACCGACACCAAGCGTCTGGCATCGGTTTTGGGCATTTATATGAAACAGGCCCGGACACATGAGGTGTCGTCGGTGTTCATCTATGACGTCATCGAAGCGTTCGGCGGTGCGGAAGTTTTCTACAGAAAGTTCTATATCAACTCCCCCTTCCCTCTGGCGATAGTCCGCAAGGGAAAAAGCGGCCAGTGGCTTAATGCCAATTACTATGACGATAAATATCTTCTGGAGGGCGTGAAGGATTTTATGACCGGAACACTTGAAAAGCACATCAGCATGGGGCTTTACACGGACGAGGTTTTCGTACTGGGAAAGAAAAACGCGGCAATTATAGGAGTTCTGAATAAAACGCATAAGTTCTTCGACAGGATCACCGTGCTGGAGCACCCCCGCTATATTCAACAGTACAAAGCGAAAGACAGGCAGCTCTACATCGATAAATACCTGGCCGCCCTGGCGCGCTGATCACAAACCGGATCAGCCAAAACCGTCGGACAATGGCAAAAACGGAAGTGAACATCATTTACACCATCGGCCATTCAACCTGCAGCGTGGCGGATTTCATACATATACTGCAAGTTCGCGGCATCAGGCATGTGGCGGACATCCGCAGATTTCCCGCATCGCGCAGGCATCCTCAATTCAACAAAGAGGCCCTGGCCGCGGCCTTAAGGAGTGCTTCCATCGCATATACTCATCTGGAGGGTTTAGGCGGAAGAAGACGGGCAAAAACCGATTCGCCAAACACGCTGTGGCGCAACGAATCTTTCCGGGGCTTTGCCGATTATATGGAAACAGCCGCTTTTGCCGAAGCGGCGGCCGCCCTCGAAGAGCTTGCCCGAAGGCGTCCTTTGGTTTTTATGTGCGCCGAAGCTCTGTGGTGGCGCTGCCACCGGGCGCTTATCTCTGATTATCTGAAGGCCAGAGGCTGGCAGGTGATGCATATTGCAACAAACGGCAAGGAAAGCGAACATCCATACACGCAGGCGGCACGTGTGGCCGACGGCCGTGTTTTCTATTTTGAGCCGTCGTGAAACGGGGATCGGACACTTCAGGAACATGTCCGCCCATCCAGTACCGCACGAATTTTTACGGCCATACCCTCCATTGAAAAAGGCTTCTGAATAAAATTGACTCCCTCTTCCAGAACTCCCCGGCAGGCGATAATGTCGTCCGTGTAGCCGGACATGAAAAGGCATTTGATTCCCGGATGTAACGAACGGATTTTTTCCGCCAGGTCCGGCCCGTTCATTTCCGGCATGACGACATCGGTAAGCATCAGGTGGATCTCCCCCTGGTGCTCCCGCGCCGCCGCAATCGCTTCGGATGGCCTGGCAAAAGGCATTACGGAATACTCCAGTTTTTCCAGCATCAGCCTGGCCATGGTGAGGATAATCTCCTCGTCCTCCACCAGCAGGATCGTTTCATGGCCGCCGGCCGGCGCCTGATCCGTATCCGCCTGTGTGACACGCTCAATATTTTTTTCTTCTCTGGGCAGATAAACCTTGAAGGTCGTTCCCGCACCCGGCTCGCTGTACACATTGATAAAACCGCCGTTTTGCCTCACGATACCGTAAACTGTAGCCAGCCCCAGCCCCGTACCTTTGTTGCCTTTTTTCTTCGTGGAGAAAAAAGGCTCAAATATCTGTCGCATGGTTTCCTGATCCATCCCCTTACCGTTGTCGCTGACGGCGAGCATGACGTAATCGCCCGGCTGACAGTCCTCATCCGGCATATAATACGACTTGTCGATGGTTACATTGTCCGTTTCAACAACGATCTGCCCCACGCCGTCAATGGCGTCGCGCGCATTGATGCACAAATTTACCAGTATCTGATCGAGCTGTGAGGGGTCCATCTTCACCGGACACGCCTGCCTGGCCGGCTTCCAGAAGAGTTCGATATCCTCGCCGATCAGCGTCTTCACCATATTGATCATATCGGAGAGGGCTTCGTTCAGATCCAGCACACGAACAGAGGCAACCTGTTTGCGCGCGAAAGCCAGAAGCTGGCTGGTCAGCTCTGCGGAGCGTCTGGCCGCTTCGCCGATTTCCAATAGCCGCCTATGCAGCGGGTTTGTCGCGCTGAGGCCGGAAAGTGCTAAATCGGCATTGCCGATGATGGCCGCAAGCATATTATTGAAATCATGCGCGACGCCACCGGCCAGCCGGCCGATGGATTCCATTTTACGGGCCTGCAGGAGTTGCTCTTCCATCTTTCTGCGTTCGGTGATGTCCTCTGAAATGCCCAGAAGGTAAAGAGGCCTGCCTTCGCGATCCACAATGGGAATTTTGCGGGTGTGATACAGCCTCTTGACGTTGTTTCCGGTGCGGATCATCTCTTCCGGAATATCAATGATCGTGTTTGTGTTGAGCGCTTCGCGGTCTTTGGCTACAAACTCTTCGGCTTCTTTTCGCGGAAAAATGTCAAAGTCTGTTTTTCCCAGAGCCTTTTCCTGATCTGTCCCTTTGAGCCGGTCTGCCGTTTTATTGAATCTGATGAATCTGAGAGAGGCGGCGTCTTTGACGAAAATCAGCATGGGAATGTGCTCGATGATGGTATTTAGGAACTCTTCGCTTTCTTCCAGCTCGCGCACTCTTTTTAGCAGTTGGTCATAACTTGGCTTTTTTGTCATAACACTCCTGA
>CAYWRV010000189.1:0-3659 GCA_964460865.1 uncultured Smithella sp.
GGACCGTGCTGAGCTGGTTGGAAATCGAAAGTCTGATTGCCAACACGATTCACGGCACATCGGAGGATGATATCATTTACGGTGGTCCTCTTGACGATGTCATTTATGGATATGATGGTAACGACACGATTTATGGTGGCGGCGGTGACGACTACCTCGACGGTGGGGAAGGCGATGACTATCTGGATGGCGGTCCGGGTGATGATACGATTTATGGGGGAGAAGGGAACGATGTACTATATGGATCCTCTGGCGATGATTTTCTGGATGGCGGAACCGGTTATGACACAATGTACGGTGGAGCAGGAAACGATACTTATATTGTTAATACTTATCAATGCAGAATTATCGAGTATCCCGATGAAGGAACTGATACGGTATACAGTTCTATTTCCTACACTTTAGGCGCGAATGTTGAAAACCTTTTCTTAACGGGCCATGATCATATCAGCGCTACCGGTAATGAGTTGGATAATGTGCTTTCAGGCAATAGCGGTAGTAATCTATTGTCCGGTGGCAAGGGAAACGACACTTATATGTATGGTATCGGCAGTAACGTAGATGTCATTGATAATTATGCAAGTGATTATGCCACGACTACGGATACGGTTCAATTCGGGCAAGGAATAGCGCCAGAGAGCCTGATATTGATCAAGCAAGTGAATGATTTACGGATCAAGATTGCAGGAACGGAAGATATTCTGATTATCAAGAATTGGTTTCTCCAAGACGCCTGCAAAGTGGATCAGTTTCTATTTGCGGACAATACGGTACTAACGGCAGCGCAATTAGAGGCGCTGGGATATGCCGTTTCAAACGATATAGAGGGAACGCCAGGCAATGACATTTTGACGGGGACAAACGGTTCTGAATATCTGATGGGGTATGATGGAGATGACTCTCTATATGGCGACCCCGGTAATAATACTTTTGCCGGCGGCGATGACACCCTGGATGGTGGTCCGGGCAATGATTACCTTGAAGGACGTTCCGGCGATGACACTTATATATTTGGCAGAGGCAGCGGCTCCGATACCATAAATAATTATGCGATCGATTGGAATCAATTTTATCCGAAGGATGCCGTAAGGTTTGGTGAAGGGATAACCCTGGATGATCTGGAAGCATCAAAAAGTGGGGTAAATCTTGTGATTCATATCAAGGGAACAACAGATACATTGAAGATTATGAATTACTTTAGTTATTCTAACGACCTTGTAAATCCGTATAAAATTGGAAGGTATGAATTCGCTGACGGCACTGTTCTGGACTTAAAGCAATTTGAAGGCGCAATGCTCCATTTTACAACCCATGGTACGGATAATAACGACACCATCATGGGCACCTATGCCAGTGATGTGATATACGGATATGCTGGCAACGATAGCCTTCACGGCGGCATGGGTGGACATAACGCACTCTATGGCGGCGATGGCGATGACACTCTTAATGCCTACGGTTCAGAAAGCTGCATTTTGGACGGTGGCCCTGGGAATGATTTATTACTGGGTGGCGCCAACAGCAAGGATACATATGTATTTGGACATGGTTATGGTCATGATACGATATCCAATGAGGGCGGTTACTACTTTAAAGAGGACACGATCGTATTTGACAGCAGTGTTCAAGAGACGGAAGTGGCTTTTGCAAGGAGTGATGATAAACTCATTATATCCATCAACGGTGGCTCTGATACATTGACCGTACAAGATTGGTTTACTGATGCTAACAGGATATCAGAGGTCAAGTTTTCTGATGGCACGGTTTGGAGTTCAGGCATGGTCAACCAGATGGTAGAAGATGTCAATGACGCGCCCTTTGTTGCCCATCCGATAAGCGATCAGACCCTCCTGCAGGACGAGGCGTTCACCTTTACCCTTCCCGCCGACACATTTGCCGATCCCGATGTCGGCGATGTCCTGACCTGCAGCGCCACCCTGAGTAATGGGGATGCCCTTCCTTCCTGGCTGACCTTCGATCCGGTGACCATGACCTTCAGTGGCACACCGGGCAATGACGATACAGGGACGCTTTCACTTAGAGTTACCGCTACTGATATGGCCGGACTGAGCGTGTCGGATATTTTTGATATTACAGTAGAAGATGTCAATGACGCGCCTTATGTTGCCCATCCGATAAGCGATCAGGCAGTCACGGAAGGTACAGCGTTCACCTTTACCCTTCCCGCCGACACATTTGCCGATCCCGATATCGGTGATGTCCTGACCTGCAGCGCCACCCTGATCAATGGTGAAGCCCTTCCTTCCTGGCTGACCTTCGATCCGGTGACCATGACCTTCAGCGGCACTCCGGGCAATGACGATGTAGGGAGGGTTTCACTTAGAGTAACCGCTACTGATATGGCCGGACTGAGCGTGTCGGATATTTTTGATATTACAGTAGAACCTGCAGAAAGCGGACAGAATATCTTCTACGGCACCAATAAATCCAACCTGATCATTACCGGCCAGGGCCATGACCTGATCTATGCACTGGACGGCCATGATCTTGTTTATTCCAATGGAGGGCGGGATACGGTTTACGGAGGCGGCGGCAATGATATCCTCTTTGGCGGCAGCGATGATGACAAATTATATGGCGAAGACGGAGATGACCTTCTTGAAGGCGGCGCGGGTCATGATTATTTGTCCGGCGGCCAGGGAAGGGATTTTTTACATGGCGGCTCCGGCAACGACACCCTCGAAGGGGGTCAGGGCAACGACACTCTGGCCGGCGGGGCAGGCAATGATACCTACCTTTTCCGTATAGGTTCGGGGCAAGATACGGTCATCAACTACGACGCGACGCGGAACCGCAACGATACCATTATCTTTGAGGACGTGACCTCGACCGGTTTGCGGGGCACGAGACGGTCAGGAAATGATTTACTCATCGAATACGGCGACTCCGACAGCATCACCATTAAAAACCATTATTCCGGCACATCTTATCAGGTCAACCAGTTTGCCTTTTCCGACGGCGTCACCCTGACGCCCGGCCAATTGACGGCCGCTTATCCTGCCACACAGAAGAAGACCTCAACAGGCAATTCATTAGTGGACTGGATGCTCGGCAAGATAAATGAACAGCTCTTGCCGGATCTTGTTTCACGGGGACGTTATGCGGAATACGGAACCTCTCGTCTGGAAGTTTCCGACGGGCAATACATTACGCGACAGGACATTGAAGGTATTGTTGATATAATGAACACGATCAACAATGACGCCGGGATGGACGTGATACAGAAATACAATGCCATGATGGCGGATCAGACCTACATCAGCACCCTGGCGCAGACCTGGCGTCAGATGTAACAAATTCGGATTGGGGGAGTCCTGTTGAAGCGTTGGAAATATCCACCCCCGGCCCGCTGAAGCGGGCCACCCCCGCCTAACCTGAAGGTCACTCGAGCGGGGGACAAATAAGGAGGGCTAAGGCCACTGGTCTGCGCGTAGGGAACGGTTTCAAACCGTTCCCTACGCTGATTATTCGTTCTTGGGGTGTCCCCGCTGGCGGGGGCAGGGGGTGGATGGGATCATACTAGGTGCAATTTTTGTCCAAGGTAAAAGCTGGAAGTCCGTAATCCACCTCCGTCACTTCGTGACACCTCCGCCAGGAGGCTGTGTCGCAATTACCAGCGGGTGGCGTTCTTTGACAAC
>CAYWRV010000190.1:0-3629 GCA_964460865.1 uncultured Smithella sp.
TCTGGAAATACTCGGGCATTACGATCCCAAGAAAACACCCGCAGAGGTTTCTTTCAAGGAGGACCGCGTTCGTGCATGGCTCTCCAAAGGGGCCAAACCCACGCTGACCGTTTCGAACCTGCTGAAATCAAAGGGCATTGAAGCGACCGTGAAATAGTGCCGCGCTAAGGGACTTGAATTTAGATTGATAAGTTGTTTCAGCACCACACCATTTAGTTAAAAATAGTTTTGTGAATATTGAACGAACTTTCCCGAACAGGTGACCAAAATCAATGGAGGTGGCGACGATGAAGGAATTGATCAAGTACATATCTCAGGCATTGGTTGATAACCCCGATAAAGTGGAAGTGACTGAAATCGCCGGGGAACAGGCGTCCGTCATTGAACTGCGCGTGGCTAAGGAGGACCTGGGCAAAGTCATCGGGAAACAGGGAAGAACGGCAAAGGCGATTCGCACTATTTTGAGTGCGACATCCGCGAAAACACACAAGCGCGCGGTTCTGGAAATCATCGAGTAGCGATGGATCTCTTCGTGGTGGGTGAGGTCGTGAAGACCCGCGGTCTGCGCGGCTGCGTAAAAGTTCTCTCCCACCTGGAATCGGGCGATATTTTACAAAACATTCATTTTTTATATCTCGGGAATGCGTCCGGTCAGGAAAAGCGTTACGAAATTAACAAAATCAGTCCTGCCGGACGCCACTTCTTTCTGGAGCTCAAAGGTATCAGCGATATAGACGCGGCGCAAAAACTGGTGGGAGCCATGGTTTTGCTGCCGCGTGATCATCTCGGGCCGCTTGACGAAGGCGAATATTACTGGCAGGACATTATCGGGCTGGATGTATACACGCTTCAGGGCCGTCATTTGGGCCGCGTGGCGGCGATACTTCCCACCGGCGCCAACGATGTCTATGTCTGCCGCGGCGAAGGCACTGAAGTGCTCATTCCTGCCATTGCCGAAGTCATCGAGGATATAGATCTTTCCCTGCGAAAAATTACGGTTAAATTGCCTGAGGAACTGACGTCGTGATTTTATTTGATGTTCTATCCGTTTTTCCCCGGATGCTTCACTCCCCGCTTGATTACAGCCTTTTGAAGAAAGCGCGCGAAAAAGAGCTGATCGAAGTCGGTCTGCACGATATACGAGACTGGGCCGAAGACAAACACCGCATGACGGACGATGCGCCCTACGGAGGGGGCTGCGGCATGGTTATGAAAGTGGAGCCGGTGGCCAGGGCGCTTGCCTCGGTTGTGCGTCCGGAGCTTGATCCGCTCGTGGTTTTGATGACACCACAGGGGGAATCCTTCAACCAGAAAATTGCCGCCGAACTGGCCTCCCGTAAGCAGATTGTGATTATTTGCGGACGCTATGAAGGGGTGGATGAACGAATACGCGAACATCTGGCGGACAGGGAAATATCCATAGGCGATTATATTTTAACCGGTGGGGAACTCGCTGCCCTGGTGATCATCGATGCTGTTTCCAGGCTGATCCCCGGCGTGCTGGGAAACGATGCTTCAGCAACAGCGGAATCATTTTCACACGGCCTTCTGGAATATCCACAATACACCAGACCGGCTGAGTATAATGACTGGGCCGTGCCGGAGGTGCTCCTGACCGGTCATCATGCCAGGATAGAGGAATGGCAGCGGGTCGCCGCTCTTAAAAGAACCTGGACCAGAAGGCCGGATTTGCTTGAAAAGATCGAGCTCACCACCGCAGATAAAAATATTTTGGAAAAAATCAAACTGGGACAGTTATAAAGTCTTGATTTTCAGGCTTGTATGAGGTACGAAGTGCAACTTTTTCCGGCACAGACACACCCGCCCGGGCAGCCCGCCGGGGCAAGTGTGTTCTATATTGCTCTTTTACACTACCCGGTGATCGATAAGACAGGCAGGACCGTGACGACGGCCATTGCCAATACAGATATTCATGATATTGCCCGGAGCGCAAAAACATTCGGGGCGGAAAAATTTTACATCGTCAATCCGGCGGAGGCGCAGCGGCGACTGGCGGAGCGTATCATGAGGCACTGGCGTGAGGGCTATGGTGCAGATCATAATCCCTGCCGGAAAGAGGCATTCGAAAAAGTGGCTCTCAGGGCCACCCTTGATGAGGTGCTCCTGGAAATTGAGCAAGTCCATGGACGCAGGCCCGAGGTTGTCGCCACCGGGGCCAATTTCGAAGGCAATATCCTGACCTGCGGCGAACTTCGCCAAAAAATGGTCAGGAATCCGTTGCCTTATCTGTTGATTTTTGGTACAGGCTCCGGCATTGCCAAAGACGTATTGAAGCTGGCTGATCACCGTCTGGAGCCGATCAGGGGAAAGGACGGTTACAATCATCTGGCGGTGCGCTCCGCCGTGGCCGTTATTTTAGACAGGGTAACAACAATTTGATATATATTGCGTCAGAAGCGGGAGGAATTTAAAATGAACGTTTTGGAGCAGATCGAAAAAGAACAAATGCGGGGTGATATTCCTGATTTTAAAGCGGGTGATACGGTTAAAGTATATGTACGGATTATCGAAGGTCAGAAGCAGAGAATTCAGGCTTTTGAAGGTGTCGTGATTCGCAAGCGCCGCGGCGGCAGCCGGGCGAGTTTTACGGTCAGGAAGGTCTCCTACGGTGTGGGCGTGGAAAGAACCTTCCCCACTCATTCCCCGATCATCAACCGTGTAGAAGTCGTGACTAAAGGTGCGGTACGCCGCTCACGCCTTTACTATCTGAGGAGTCTGCGCGGTAAAAAAGCAAGGATCAAAGAGCGCGCGCACAGCTGAAGCGGCCTGAGTACGGACTTGTAATTACGAACGCGCACGGTTGTCGTGCCGGGGCCGCCGGTTGGATCGATATCCCCGGGCTAACGATCAGACAGGGGCTTTCCCGTTTTCGCGATGAACACTTTTGAAACTATCGCTTATGCTGAAGGCTACCGGCTTGTGGCGGGTGTAGACGAAGCGGGACGGGGGCCACTGGCAGGACCTGTCGTGGCGGCGGCCGTGATCCTTCCTCCAATGTATGTCAATCCACAGATCAACGATTCCAAGGTTCTTTCCCCGTGCAGCCGGGACCGGCTCTACGATGTCGTCTCGCAGGATGCGCTGGCGGTAGGCGTGGGCGTTGTCGAGGCCGACGTTATCGATCGCATCAATATTCTGCAGGCATCCCTCGTGGCCATGCGCGAGGCGGTGCTTGGGCTTTCTCCGGCGCCTGATTTCATCCTTCTGGACGGACTTAATCAGATCTCACTTGAAACGCCCCAAAAAACGCTGGTGAAAGGTGACGCGCGCAGCATCTCGATTGCCGCCGCGTCCATCGTGGCTAAGGTGACCCGCGACAGGATCATGGAAGCATACCACCGCCAGTTTCCGCAATATAATTTTCTCAAGAACAAAGGTTACGGCACGGCCGAGCACCGCCGGATTCTGAAAGAAGCGGGTATGTGCAAGATTCACCGGCGCTCCTTCCGCCTCAAAGACGCGGATTCCTGCCGGACGAAGCCGGAGCAGGGGCACCCCTGATGGACGGGGCGAAACACACAGGCGCAATTGAAACGGGAAAAGAGGGTGAAAAGATCGCCCTGGCCTATCTGAAGAAAAAAGGCTACCGGATTGTCGAACAAAATTAT
>CAYWRV010000191.1:0-3608 GCA_964460865.1 uncultured Smithella sp.
ACGCTTCTCGTTGCCTGTAACCATTCCAAAATTGAATCCTATTGCGTAATCTGGGTTTATTGAAGTCTGACGGGAACCTCTGATGTATTGCCGTCGCGTAAAACGGTGAGATTCAGGATGTCACCTGCCCGGTGATCATCCAGGGCGGCGTTTAGCTTACTTACCGTATCCACCGGCCTTCCGTCGGCGGCCATGATGATATCGCCCGGTATCAACTCTCCGTCGGAGTCAAGCCTCGCTCCGCGCAGGCCGGCTCGTGCCGCGGCGGAACCGGTCGGCACTTTCAGGACAACCACACCATCAACCTGCACCATTGCTTTCAGACGTTGATTTATTGTCTCATCCAGTTCAATCCCCAGTGACGGCCGCACATACGCGCCGCTTCTGATAAGTTCCGGCACGACCCGGTTTAAGGTATCCACCGGCACGGCAAAGCCTATCCCCGCGCTCGCCCCGCTGGGACTGTAGATTGCGGTGTTTATACCAATGAGTCTTCCCGCCGAATCCAGAAGCGGGCCGCCCGAGTTTCCCGGATTGATGGCCGCATCCGTTTGAATCAGATGCTCGATGGTATTGTTGTCGCCGCTTAAGGAGCGGTCAAGCGCAGAGACGATGCCGGTGGTTAAGGTCCAGTCCAGACCGAACGGATTACCAATGGCAAAAACCTTTTGTCCGACTCTGAGATCGTGGCTTGTCCCCAGCGGAACCGCGGCAAGATGAGCCGCACCCGCGCGGATATGTAGCACGGCGATGTCGTGAGCGGGGCTCGCCCCTGTCAGCGTGGCTTTATAGTCGCTCCCGTCGCTCAACTTGACAATCGCCTCGCTGGCTCCTTCAATCACATGGTAATTGGTGATCACATGGCCAGCATCGTCCCAGATGAAGCCGGATCCGGTGCCCCTGGGCACGGAAAAGACATTGCGCGTCCAGAAGTCGCGCACCAGTGCTTTGGTGGTGATGTAAACGACGGAGTTCTTTGATTTTTCAAACAGCTCGATGGTTGCTTTCTCATCCTGGGCCAGATCGCCGCGGGCGGCGACAGTCCGGGGCGCCGTATCAAGCTTTCCGGCGGGACGTGTACGGAATTCAGAGACATTTTGCCAGGCCAGCCAGACAAGGAAAAAAACCAGCGAAACTACGATCAGTCGGAGGACAAAACGGTTCTGTGCGGACATGCGGTGACCTCTTCAGGCGGATATTTAGATGTTTAAGCTGGTAATGATTTCAGGCTTGTCAATGACTTCGCGCCGGAGGCGGGGTGATCGAGTAAAAAAGATGTCATGAATCTCCGGGACAGACCGTCAGTTCAATATTGCCGCCTGCCTGAGGCAGTTGCGGGGAAATCATTGAACCGGACAAGGTGCTTACGCTCCCGGGGCGACCAGATACCCCGTCCGGCCGCTTTGGCCTCATCCCGCGCCGCGATGAATTTCGCCCGGTGAGGGGGCTTCTGCTCCCTGTCAAGTATATCGACATACCCTTCCCGCAGCATTTCCAGATTGATATTTTTATCCCCCCACCACACGATGCCCAGCAGGCAGTTTCGCTTCTCCATCCTGATGACGCCTACCGAAACCGCACGCCCATGAATTTTCTCCTCCAACGCCTGATGAGTGGTGGGGCCCGGGCGGTAATATGCGGCCGGCTGGGCTCTGCCGGGGCGCTTCACCCCGGTCCCCTCCGGCGCGTCAATCCCGTAGAGGCGCACCTGCAACTTGTTTCCGACTTCCGTCACCAGCTCAAACAAATTGCCGTCTGTAACGTTTGTAACCGTGCCCGTGACCACGTAGGCGATATTTTCCATACAGGACGAACAGGCGAACAAGGCCACGCCGGCAAGGACGAAAAGCAAAAGAGACTTTCTCAAACAGGATGTTTTTCGAGGCCTGCTCATCGGTCACCACTTCTTCAAAACGGGATGAAAAAACATAGAGTGAATACCGATGAATGTCAAAGAAATAATTGCCCGCCGGTATGAGAGCGGACCCTCTCGTGCACTTTATTCAGGTCGCGACACAATACAGACAGCCATCACAAACCGAACTCCGGCAAAATCGGCCCGGGCACCTGCTTTCCCGCCCCTCTGGCCAAGCCTAAATGTTTGTCAAAGAGTAGTAAAATATGCTATGCAGTCAGGGACTCGGGCTGAAATATGTCAATATTCAGAGGCAGAGTCAAAATATATATCTTTTTTTGGAGTCATGGTATGGCCGCTGATGATTTTCGCAGTTTTTTCAATCCCGAGGGTGTTGTCATTGTGGGCGCACGCAGATCAATGGGTTTCGGGTTCGGCCTCCCCGCTTTTTTAAAAAAACACGGCTGGGGTGACAGAACTTTTCTGGTAAACCCGGCAGGCGGCGAGATCAGCGGCCTCACGGTTTATCAGAAAATAGCCGATGTCCCAGATCCGGTGGACCTGGCGATCGTCATTGTGCCGGCCAATGCAGTGGCCGCCTCTCTCACGGAGATCGCCGCCCGCGGCATCCGGCATGTAATCATTGAAAGCGCCGGCTTTGCCGAAACTGACGAAGCCGGACGCCTCCTGCAGGAAGAAATACGGGCTCTGGCCAAACGTCTCGGCCTGCGGGTCATCGGCCCCAACTGTGTGGGCGTGATCAATCTGGAAAACAGATTTGCCTCCGTGGAGCTGCTTGATGAAGCTCTGAAGCCGGGGCCTCTTTCCATCATCGCCCAAAGCGGCGTGTTCGGAAATATCCTCCTTGATTTTTTCCACCAGCGGGGAATTTACGTCGCCAAGGCCATTACCCTCGGAAACAGACTCGATGTCAACGAGTGCGATATGCTCGATTACCTCTATGATGATCCGGCGACAAAAGTCATCGTGATATATCTTGAAGGAACGGCCGACGGCAAACGCCTGCACAAAACGCTTGCGCGCGTCACGAAAAAGAAGCCGGTCATAATTTTAAAGAGCGGGAAAACCAGCGAAGGAAAGCAGGCGACCGCCTCTCACACGGGAAGCCTCTCCGGCGAGGACGAGATCTATAACGGCATCTTCGCCCAGACATCGACCATCCGCGCCGAGAGCCTCGAGCAGCTTATCGACTTTGCAAAAGTGTTTACGAGCCAGCCCCTGCCCGGGGGCAACCGCCTGGGCATTGTCACCTCCAGCGGCAGCATGGGAGCGCTGGCCACGGATGTCGCGGTCGCAGGCGGTCTGGTGGTGGAGCCCCTGTCGGATGCGACTGTGACACGAGTGCGTGAAATTGCGCCTGACTGGATGAATGTCAAAAATCCTCTGGATCTGGGGCCTTCCGGGCTGTTCAATCAGCTGACCCCGATACTGCTCAACGACCCGCTGGTGGACATGGCCATTCTGATCATCGCCGTCCCCTACTCGTACATAAAGGTCATTAAGGAAATGGGAATAAAGCTTGCCGATGCTTTCGGCGAGCTAGAAGAGGTGCGCGCCGGACTTGCCACGCCCAAGCCTTTCGTAATCGCCGTCGTCGGCCATGACGACTTCGTGGACGAGATTGCCGGCATCGCCGGAGACACGATTCCGGTTTACACATCTCCCGAGGCGGCGGCCGCGGCTCTGGCCGGTCTGTGGAAATACACAAAAGCCACCGGACAGGCAAAGTAAC
>CAYWRV010000192.1:0-3591 GCA_964460865.1 uncultured Smithella sp.
CCCCTACTTACAATAACTTACAGAACAGCAAATACGCTAAACTGTCGAAGTCAGGGGCCTCACCCGGACGCCTGGCGCAGCATGTCCTTTAGAGACACTTCCGGGTGATGGTAGCGTTTTTTTCCGGCCGTACCTTTTCCGTATTGAATGGCGCACTCCGGACACCATTGAAGGCAGGCAAAGCACTGGTCGCAGTTACCCCTCCAGCGGGGAGAACCTTCTTCCATCACAATATTGGCCGCCGGACAAACCTTTTCACAAATCCCGCAGGCATGCGCCGGATCATACGACGCATGCCTGCTTTGTAAATTGATCAATATTTATGAGTTATTCGCCCCAGCCGTTTTTATCCTTACACCGGTCCGACTTCGGATCTATTCGTGGGAAAACCATAGCGGCAGGTATCAGGTAGCCCGGACCGGCATAGGAACACTCTTTATGCCAAAAGTAAGGCGGGATATTATAGGAGATCTTCTGGTCTTCAGGTGCAACATACTCTTCAACAATGTAATCCTGAACAGCGCGGTGATCACAGGCCCTCATCATAACAACCTTTCCGTTGGGATATTGATAGACATCATTTTCCCACGTGGCAATAATCTTTTCCGGATCGGTGCTTTTTGCACGCTCTATCACACTCAGAAGCCAATAAAATTGCATGGTAAATGGTGCAATTCCGTGTCCATGCTTGTAAGCTATATTTCCAAACTTTGTGGTTTTCGACCAGACGTCGTCATATTGCTTAACCCAAGCTTTATGGAATTTTTTGTAACCATCATCCTTGAACAGGGGAGGAGGAGTAGCAATCTGGTTAAAATGAACCAGCCCCCTCGTTCCCTCAACGCCTACATCGCGAAGGACATCGGGCGCGTCGAGATAAAGGTTTGCAATAGGGATATTTATATTATACTGCCTCGCCTGTTTCAGCAAAAGGATAGAGTCAGGGGGCCAGTCACCAGTAAAAAGAACCTCTGCGCCTGAGGCCACAATTTTAGTCATATAGGGAGCATAATCTGTGAGAAAGAGTTTATGGTAGTCCTCGCCAACAATCTCTGCCTCAGGATAATGCTCTTTAAGGCCTTGCTTAAACCCTGCTGCCACTTCACGACCAAAACTGTAATCTTGACATAAAATATAAAATTTTTTCTCCTTTTTACGAATTTGTCCATAGTAATAGGCTATTGCACGTCCAACCTGGCTGACATTAGTCCCAGTCATGAACTGGTAGCGAGAAAAGTTTTCTTGATCTTGAAGATCATCTGACAATCCATGAGCATTTGCATGGATAATTTTGTATTTAGCCGCAACTGCACTAAGTATCTTTGTCATATTGCTTCCCGGTGTGCCCCAGAAAAAGTGAACTTTTTCTTTCAGAACCATGCGTTCGGCAACCTTCCTGCATTGGTCCTCCCTAGACATTGTGTCTGCTTTAAGTAACTGAATCAGTTTTTTCTTACCATCAACCCAAATACCACCACGTTGATTGATATCGTATGCTCCCCATGCGGCTTCGGCCCATGTAAAATCACCATTATAAGAGGCAGGACCAGAGTATGGGGCAAAAATAGCAATTTTGATGGTATCACCAGTAGGCGGTACCCAAGTGTCTGGATTAAAGCCGGACATATCACCCATTTTACTGGCATCATATGCGGCCTTGGGTTTGGGGAATTTCTCTGCCATACTGCCCGGTACAGCTTTAGAGATTCCATCTTTCGCAGATATCGCTAAAGACGGGCTGAAAACATTCAGGCAAAGAAGTGAAATGAGACACATCAAGAAAAATAAACTTTTATTTACTGCTTTGTACATCTGCAACATCCTCCTATTTGTTGGACTTGTTTTGAGCATCCTATGCCCATAATTCTCCACGCAAGAACTTTCCTAGTTCCGATTGTGGTAGCTATTCCCGAAATTCCACAAGCTTGCGCACTTCCTAGAAAGAACTTTTCTTTTCAATTCATAATCTCATTTTTTACAGGCATGCGCCGGATCATACGACGCATGCCTGCTTTGTAAATTGATCAATATTTATGAGTTATTCGCCCCAATCGTTTTTACCTTTGCAGCGATCCAGTTTTTGATCCATCCAGGGAAGAACCTTTTCGGCCGGTACAATGTGTATCTGGCCCGTGTAGGAACAATCATCAAACCAGCGATAAGGAGGGATGTTCATAGATATTTTCTGCTCTTCGGGTGGAACATATTCCGTGACGGCAAGATCCTGAATTACTTTGTGGTCACATGGCCTTATTCTCCATACTTTGCCGCTTAATAAGCGATAGCTGTCATTTTCCCATACTTTGATGATCTTTTCAGCATCAGTGCTTTTGGCACGTTCGATTACGCTCATGAGCCAGTACAGTTGCATTAAATATGAGCCGTTCTGTCCTTCTGCATAGGCCAATATCTTAGTGTTGTAAGGTGATTTGTTCCATTTTTTCCATTGATTGTGCCAAGCCTTGTGAAACTTAACCTGTTCGGGTGTTTTCAAAACCGGACTGTCAAACTCGTATTGGGTCAGATTGATCAGCCCCTTCGATCCCTCGATGCCGAGTTCAGACAAAGGAGTGGCATCATCCAGCACACGGTCGGCAACGGGAATATTGATTCCTGCCTGACGTGCCTGTTTGAGAAGGGTTCCCAGATCAGGAATCCAGTCACTGGTAAAAATAGCTTCCGCACCTGAGCCCCTGATTTTTTCCAGATATGGGGCAAAATCGGTCAGAAACAGTTTATGGTAATCGTCTCCGACTATTGTCGCCTCAGGATAATAGTCCTTTAATCCCTGCCTAAATGCTTCCGACATAGCATGGCCGAAGGAGTAGTCCTGGGAAAGAAGATAGAATTTTTTCTCTTTTTTGCGGATTTGGCCAAAATAATAGGCCAGACCGCGACCAATTGACCATGTGTCATAGGTGGTCATGAAAGTATAGCGGTTGAAATTTGCTGCATCCATGAGGTCATCGGAAAGTGCCGCGAAATTGTGAACTATAATCCCATATTTTGCACCAACCTCCATAATGACCTTCATCAGGTTACTTCCCGCCGTGCCAAAGAACACGTGAACTTTCTCTTGAAGAGCCATTCGTTCACAAACCTTTTTACACACGTCTGGCTTAGACTGGTGGTCAGCTCTGATGACCTGAACCAGCTTTTTCTTGCCGTCCACCCATATGCCACCCCGCTTATTTATGTCATGTGCCACCCACTGAACCCATGCAAATGACATTTGCCCATTCAGGGCTGCTGGCCCTGAAAAAGGCATGACTACTGCTATCTTAATCGTGTCTCCGGTGGGGATAATCGGGTTAGCCGGGTCATAGTCCGACATGTCCGACATTTTGTTGACATCAAAAAAAGCATTGACTGTTTCAGTCTTCACAGGCTTCGCTTTACTTTGCGCCTCTGCCGTACTGACTACATTAGCTGCCAGAATCAAAGAAGCAAAAACACAAAAAGCGACAAAAAAAATCTTTCTCACAAACATCGTGTGCATCCTCCTTGTAATCAACACAATTTAAACTCGTTTAATAGTGATCTGGTCAAGTAAAAACGGACACTGTGTTAAGCTGCCTTTTCCGACAAAAA
>CAYWRV010000193.1:0-3573 GCA_964460865.1 uncultured Smithella sp.
CAACGTATACTTTTTATGACACCCTTCGGTAACATTTTATTTGAGGCAATTCGCGAATATCAAAATAACTCCTGTTTTAAATGTCTCTGTGATAGTATGCAAAAACTGTCCGCCGGTTCGTACGGACGGCAGGAACCGAAGATGCTTTTAAAATTTCGTAACAAAGGAGGTTTGTCATGGCGCAAAATTCCCGTGAGCAGAAAAAAAAGAAGGTCATCGAAGTTTTAAACAAGGCGCGCTCCATGGAGCTTCATGCCATTCATCAGTACATGAACCAGCACTATAACCTTGATGACATGGATTACGGAGAGCTGGCCGCTAAAGTAAAACTCATTGCCATCGATGAGATGCGCCATGCCGAAATGCTGGCGGAACGCATAAAGGAACTCGGAGGCGAGCCGACGTCGGATCTCGAAGCCGTTGTGCAAAAGGCACAAAAGTTTGATTTAATCTTTCCGTTTGACGCAAACCTCGAGGATGAAACCATTGAGGCCTACAACCGGTTTTTGCTGATCTGTCGGGAAAACGGTGACAGCATCAGCATGAAGCTTTTTGAAACGATCACCGATGAAGAGCAGGCCCATTTCAATTATTTTGACAATGTCAGCGACCATATTAAAAAGCTCGGCGCCGCCTATCTGGCACAAATTGCAGGTACTCCCGCCGACACAGGCCCACCGTCAAAGGGTTTTGTCACGGGCGGGGGCACAGCGGCATAAAAAGACCGGTGAAACAGGCGGCGGCCAGAGCATAGTCATGGTCGCCGCCTGTCTTGTGCCGGCAGTTAAACGGAGAGGAGTCAGAAATGGTTTGTGTGGAAATAGAAGAAAGATAGCAGCCGGGTTTTTATAATTTTAAAAAGTCACGAATTTCGTTTTGGCAGTATGTCCGCATATAGTCGAGAAGACCGTGTATAAAGATTATGACACCGAACATCTCCAGACTTTCTTCAAATGTTACCAAGAAAAAATAAGTTAAATTCCGAACGCCGTGCTTTTCCGCCTGCCACCCGCCGAGCATTTCAAAACCGATACACCCGCCCAGATATACGATACCGGAAACCAGAAAAATGATCGTCGTCCTTTTGGGAAGATTCCAAAGGAATCTGGCGAAAAATATCGCGACCAAAATAACGAACGGGATCGCAACGATAACCCAGCTATAAGCAAATACCCCGTAAGTTTCGCATTTTATAATGTTTTGCATGAGCGGCGTCAGTCTTTCATGAAAGGAGAGTAGCTCATCGGCGGCCATCAGCAAAAATCCGCCTGTAAGGACTCGCCAATGCAGTAGATAGGCAGATTTTTTTTTCTTTTCAGCCATGCTGATAAACAAAAGCAGGGCAAAGGCCCCCAGCAACAGAATTACGGAAAAATAGGTTTGAATACCCCATTCACGCCCCAGGAAAAAGAGCCTGTATATCCACCCTCCCTCTGTGATGCCTTTGACGCGGTGAATGTAATAGAAAAATGAGCCGAGAGCGATGATGAGCAGCGCGATTATTGTAAGGATAAGCGGAATCCGGTCTGCACTCACCAAAAGGCGTTCACGAAGTTTGCTTGGGGACATATTTGGGCTATTTCGTGCCAATGAAATTAATCTTTTTATTTAATCAATCCCGCCAGTCGCTCCAGACGCACGCTTTTATCTTCAGAGTCCCACGACCAGTAGATGATAAATGCCTTGCCCAGAACGTCTTTTTGCTCCACAAAACCCCAGAAGCGGCTGTCGAGGCTGTGGTCGCGATTATCCCCCATGACAAAATACGAATCTTCCGGGACGGTCAGCGGCCCGAAATTATCCCGGGGGCTGGCCTCAGCCGGTAGGATGACCGGATCGGTATAAACGCCGTGAGGGTCGTCATATGCCTGGTTATTAATGTATATCTTTTTGTTTTTCATTTCTATCATGTCGCCGGGCAATCCTATGACACGTTTTATGAAGTCCTTTGATCTGTCCTGCGGGAAGATGAAGACGATGACATCACCGCGTGCGGGCTCGGTTACGGGGATGATGGTTTTGCGGAAAAAAGGGAGCTTGACGCCGTAGATGAACTTGTTGACAAAGAGGTGATCGCCTATCAGAAGCGTCGGAATCATCGAGCCGGAGGGTATTTTAAAGGCCTGCACGACAAAAGAAATAATAAATGCGGCAATCACGAAGGCAATCAGGACCGATTCAACAAAGTCTCTTAATTTTGATTTCGGCTTTTCTGGCGAGGTTTTCTTTTTTGTCATGGTGTCTCAAAATTCAGGTGCCGGCTGTATCGCGACGGCGGCAGTTTATTTTTCCGTTCCGGAGCCCGGCTCCTTGATATAAAATTGCAGCTTCAGTCTGCCGATATCCACGATGTCTCCGTCTTTGAGGTCATGGCGCTGTTCGATGACGTTGCCGTTGACCTTTACGGTTTTGCTGCGGGTGGGGGTGATGAAATACCCTTCCTTACGGCGGTTGACCAAAGCGGCGCGCCGGGGCGCAAATAGCCCCTTAAGTCTGATGACGGAGCCTTTTTCACGGCCGATGTTGGCGACCTTGTCCCGGATAAGATAGTCTCTGGGACCTCCCGGCCCTTTGATGACGACAAAGCCGCCCAGGACATCGGGAGTGGTCGAGCTGGCGGCCAGGAGAATTCTCCTGCGCTGCTCGGGGGTGATCACAACTGTTTCAAACATGGAGCGTCCTCGCCCCGCCGCATTTTTTGCCTCGTCGAAGCGGTCCTTGTCAAGCTGTATTTCAAGAGAGTGGATTCCGATCACGATAACATCCCCGTTGAATATCTCGGAGCGTTTCACGGCGCGGCCGTTCAGATAGGTGCCGTTGAGGCTTTTTAAGTCCTCGACAAACAGTTGATCCCCCTGCTTTTCAATGATGGCGTGATGCGAGGATACGGCCTGGTTGTCGATAACGATATGGTTGTCCGCTTTCCTGCCGATGGAAATGATGTCCTTATCCATATCAATTTCCTGAAGGATTTCGCCTCTGAATCTCAATAAAATTTTTGCCATCTGTCACCTCCGGTGATTCCCCTCGACGGCCGTCCACAGGGGGCGCCGCTTGTTTTTGTGGATATAGCCGACGATCGCCGAGATATTATCGCTGCCGCCGTTATCGTTGGCAATGTCTATGAGTATTTCACTGGAGGAGCGGACATTGCCGGCGCGTAAAATGATTTCGAGCATTTCTTCATCGGGGATCATATTGTAAAGGCCGTCACTGCATAAAAGAAGCATATCGCCCGCCATGACGGTCAGCTCGCCAAGATCGGCGACGACCTCATCGTCCACACCCAGCGCCCGGGTAAGAACATTTTTAAAAAGAGAGCGAGACGCTTCTTTCCTGGTGAGCCCCTCGCGCCTGCCCTGTTCCTCAACGAAGGAGTGGTCCGAAGTCAGCTGCTCGATATTGCCGGACCTTATCAGATAAATCCGGCTGTCCCCTACATGGGCGAAGCTCAACAGATCCTGGTCGAGCAGACACGCTGCGATGGTGGTACCCATGCCGCAAAGTTCCGGCGATGCCAGTGCGGCCTTATATACGGCGCTGTTGGCCTGCATGATGGCACAGTTGAGGTGG
>CAYWRV010000194.1:0-3562 GCA_964460865.1 uncultured Smithella sp.
TGTCCGGCCGCGGCCCTTCGTCCTTTTCCATGACAAAGACCTTCTTGCCCTGCCTGACTTCCACGGGAAAGATTTCATCGTCGAGCCTGCCCTCATTCATTGCCCTGGCCGCATTCGTCTGCGAGTTCAGCGCCCACTGGTCCTGTTCCTCCCTGCTGAAGCCGAATTCGTCGGCCACCTCCGAGCCGTGAATAGCCATGTGGCGGTTATAAAAAGCGTCCCACAGGCCGTCATAGACCATTGAATCCACCACGCGCCCGTTGGGCAGGGCCATCTTCGCGCCCCAGCGCATGTCGGGCAGGACAAACGGGCAGTTACTCATGCTTTCCTGGCCGCCCGCGATGCATATCTCCGCACGTCCCAGAAGAATCATCTGGAAAGCCAGGTCAATGGTTTTAATGCCGGAGGAGCAGACTTTGTTGACGGTAATGGAAGGCACATACTCAGGCACGCCCGCCAGAATCGTCGCCTGCCTGCCGGGAATCTGGCCGCAGCCGGCCGGCACGACCTGCCCCATGAAAATGTAATCCACGTCTCCTGGCTTAACCTTCCCCCCGGTGCGGCGCAGCACTTCCTTTATGGCCAGTGCGCCCAGATCCATCGCCGAAAAATCTTTCAGCGCACCACCGGCACGGCCGTAGGGAGTACGGCAGGCCTCCACGCAGACTACCTCGCGGAACTGTTTATGTACGTTTTTAATCTTTCTTCCCATGGTCGAAAAATCAGGTTTCCGCTCACCGAATTTCGCGATCGGCGCGTCTTTATAAATATCGGATTTTTTCCTGTCCAGCCTCTGAGCAACTTTTGACATATCGTCTCCCTTCGCCCGCCGAATCACGTGAATCCGGCATGATACGTTGTTTTCGGTAATGCGCCTTCCTTGCATATCCGGTATTTTTAGTCAATCATTTTGAGGCATACAGCACCTGTCCCGGGCCGATGAAGAGACCGGCAGATCCGGCATAAACGCCAAAACAAATTGACGAAAGTCTATTATTCGGATAGTGAAGCCGGAATTAAACTCGCGGGCAAAATGAGTCGTCAATGAATGGAAAACTGATATACAGGATAATATTGCTTCTGGTGCTGATTGCTCTGGCTGTGTTTGCTTTTATTCATTTCGACCTGTATCGGTTCCTGACGAGCAAAAATGAACTCATCAACCATATCCGCGCGTCCCGCTTCGATGTGCTGGTGTTCATCGGCATACAGATCACCCAGGTGGTGATCGCCTTCATTCCCGGAGAGATCAGCGGCTTTATCGGGGGATATCTGTATGGACCGGTGTGCGGAACTCTTTATTCCACAATCGGCCTGACGCTGGGATCGTGGATAGCCTTTATGCTGGCCAGGTTTTTTGGCAAACCGCTCATCGCCAGAGCGGTCAGGAAAGAGGTTTTTGACAAATTCAACCACTTCATGGAGCACAAGGGCCTGGTTGTCTCTTTTTTGCTTTTCCTGATACCGGGCTTCCCCAAGGACTATTTATGCTACATCATGGGCGCCAGCCGTATTCCCCTCACAACTTTTCTGATCGTCTCTACAATCGGCCGCTTTTTCGGAACGGCTATGCTGTCGATCAGCGGGAACATCGCCTATAAGGAACAGTATGTACTTTTGGCTATTGTCGCGGTTGTCGCGCTTATCGTGTCTGTCCTTGCCTGGCTTCACCACGACAAACTCCTCGAGATCCTCAAAGGCCAGAAACAATAGCAGCTCTTATCACCCGGCCTGGCGGGTTTGGCTCAAAGCCCGGCGGCCACCACCACTTTGATATGAGAAACCGAACACTAAATCCGGCAGGCCAAACCAACCGAAAGCCGCTCCGGGGCAACCGGACATGGCCTGCCTGGCTGCGGGCGCTCCGGCTGCATTTTGTGCTGCCGAGCATCATTCCCGCAGTCCTGGGCTCACTCGTCGCAGGTGCGCATGGCCACCCCCTGCATCTGGCTCATTTTGCGCTTGTCGTCATCGGCGTTACCATGAACCATCTGGGGCTGAATCTGGTGGATGACGTCCTGGATTATCGCCACGCCGTCGATCTGAAGAAGGGAGACGAAAAGAACTTTTTTACCGGCGGGAGCGGTGTCCTGACGGAAGGACTGATTAAAGACACCCAGATGCTTCGGCTGGCCGGATTTTTTTTCGTTCTGACTGCGATTATCGGCATTTACTTAAGCTATACCTGCGGCTGGCCTGTCCTGGCGCTGGGTCTTTTCGGCATGGCCTGCTCTGTCTTTTACACAGCACCGCCCGTCCGCTTCGGTTACCGGGGATTCGGTGAAGCAGCCCTGCTTATCAACTTCGGGCCGGTCATCGTTCTGGGAGCATATTTTGTCCAGGCCGGAGCGTTCAGTGTCGAACCGTTCATGGCGTCGCTCGTTCCCGGATTCATGATGTGGTCGATGGTTATCATAAATGAAATTCCCGACTACGAAGCCGACCGCCTGGGCGGCAAGATGAATCTGGTTGCACGCTTCGGCAGGCAGGCAGGCGTGGCGCTCTATGCGGCAGGGCTTGCCGCCGCCTACCTTATACTGGTTTTTTCGGCGCTTGGCGGTTTTTTATCCCCGTTTGCGCCTCTGGCGCTTGCCAGCCTGCCTTTTGCCGCTAAAACTTTTATCGTAATGCACCGTCATCTGGACGACCCCATCGCGATGGCACCGGCCAATTTTGCCATGATCAAGGTCCACTTAGTCGCCGGCACCGGCCTGATTATCGCCTATCTGATTGAAATATGCCGTCACTGAAGGCCGCCGGACACCGGCTAAATTGGCATTGCCCGGCGACGGTTTTTTTGTTAGGTATCAGGGTGTCGTGAAAGGAGACAGTTTTATGAAGCAAGAAAAAGGCCCGGCATCCACGAGCCAGAAACCGACATTCTTTGAGCGAGCCTGCACAAATGTGGTCATCAATCTTTTTGATAAAATTGAGCAGGGCGGTGTAACCTGCCGGTTTCCGGACGGCAGCGAACGCCATTTCGGTGATAAAAATTCACCGCTGCAGGCCCGGATGACCATAAACGACCACCGGTTTTTCAGGCAGGCGGTTCTGGGCGGTGATATCGGGCTGGGCGAAGCGTATATGCAGGGCCTGTGGGATACAGATGACATCCCGCGGCTTTTCAGCGTGCTTATCAAAAACCGCCGGGCGCTGGCAGACGGGCATCTGGTCACTGCCTGGCTGATGCTTCAGAAGGACCGCCTGATGCACGCGCTGCGGGCCAATACAATCATCGGTTCGCGTAAAAATATCGGCGAGCATTACGATCTCAACAATGATTTTTTTGAAACATTTCTCGACCCGACCATGCTTTACTCGTGCGGCTTTTACGAAAGACAGGACACCAGCTGCCAGGAAGCCCAGTTGGGCAAGATCCACCGGATCATTCAGAAGGCCGGCATCACTTCATCTGATAATGTTCTGGAGATCGGCTGCGGCTGGGGAGGCTTCGCCCTGGAGGCGGTAAAAACAACCGGTTGTCACATCACAGGTATCACCGTCTCTTCGGAGCAGTACGAGCTGGCGCGCCAAAGGGTGAGGCAGGCGGGCCTCGAAGATA
>CAYWRV010000195.1:0-3546 GCA_964460865.1 uncultured Smithella sp.
AAACAATATATCACAAAAAACATATCATGGCTATATTTATTTGCCGAGGTAATAATACAATAAATACACAATTGGATAAAGCATTTGCTATCTGAGATTATTTGCTGTAAAATTAAACACATGAAATTCACATCCGATGAGTTCCTGAAAATTTGCAAAAACATTCCCTTTCTGGCATGCCTCTCGCCGCGTGAGCTGTCGGAAATCGAATCCGTTGTCATTATCAGAAAGTTTCTGAAGAACCAGGTTATTTTACTGGAAGAAGACGATCCATCCTATTTCTATTTTATCATTGCCGGCAGAGTGAAAGTCATCAGATACAACGAAGCCGGGAAAGAATTGATGCTGGCCATTCACAAGCGATACGACTATTTCGGCGAGATGGCCATTCTCGACGGCAGAACCTCGCCAGCCACAATCATCGCAATGGATGACTGCACAATAGGTTTTTTGACGAGAGCCAACTTCAACAAATTCATCATGACTAATGAAAAAAGCCTGCAGCAGATCATCTCACTGTTATGTTTACGTCTGAGAGATGCCTGGAGCATGCTGAACATCTTCGGTTTCGGGGAAGCCGGTGATAAGGTGCGTGCAGCCCTGAAAATGCTTAGCCAAAAGTTTGGGACAGAAGAGAGAAGCGGCACAATCATTCACATCAAACTGACACACAAGGACGTGGCCAACTTTGCAGCCGTTTCCCGGGAGACAGCCAGCAGGATCATCAGCACCATGATGAAGGCAGGGGAAATAGAAATGATCGATCACAGATATTTCCTCTTGAAACACTCCTTCTTCGATAAAATCAGGGTTTTGTGACTGAAGTCACCTTTGGTTTATTTAGTTTTCACCAAATACATTCGATAACAATATTAGCAGCAAAGTTTTTAGACACCTGTTTACCGCACCATGTCAGCCCTACCGGCTTGATGGTCCGGCGATAAATTTTGATAATAATTTTGTTCATAAAAACATTAAACTTTTTTATGACTTGCTTCTATTTTTTTCATATCCCTGTTTTTATGCTACTTTTTTCAAATAAGATGGGGTATCATAATTCGTGAACAAGACTTATATTTTCTGGAAGAGCCCTCAATGTTTGCCGCCGTAAGCAGCGGGGGATTGTTTTTCCCGGTCATTCCGGATATGGTTAAAAAAAGCAATGACGGTAAGCCATGTACTTAGACTATTGGAATCTGCAAAAAGCTCCTTTTGACAATGTTCCCGATCCTTCCATGTATGCTGACTGCCATGAATCCATGGAAAAGGTGATCGCGGAAACAATTTTCGGTATCAAAGAGGCTGACGAGGACTTTGCCGTGATCATCGGGGCGGTCGGCGCCGGCAAAACACTTGCCCTTAAAGTGATCATGGGCGCCCTTGCACCGGAAAAATATAACTCCGTTCTCATTACAAACCCGGGGATGTCTTTTGCCCAGATGCTCAAGGAAATAATTAGCAAGATCACCTCTGAACCGTGCGCAGAAAACAGAAAACTCCATCTGCTGCAAAAGTTTCACCGCCTCCTGTTCAAGACCGCGGAAAAAGGACAAAAAATAGTCATTTTCATCGATGAGGCTGACTCAATGTCGCCTGCTAACCTGGACAATTTGCGGCTTCTGACCATCATGCAGGATGACCAGAGAAATTTACTCACCCTGGTACTGGCAGGGCAGATGGAATTGGCGCGCCGCCTGGAACATCCTAAAAGAGCAAACCTTTTCCAGCGCATCGGCATTTATGGCCGGATAGACAAGCTCCCTTCGGTGGAAGCTGTTAAAAAATATATTGAGATGAGGCTCCGTCTGGCCGGAACACAAAAGTTGATTTTCCCGCCTGAAAGCATCCAGGTCATATGGGACAACTCCGGCCCGGGAATTCCCCGCCTGGTGAACAAAATATGCAAACTATGCCTGATTGAAGCGGCCACCGGCGGCCTGACACAGGTTTCGCCTGAACTTGTTTTGCAATCAGCCCGGAGATTCCAGAAACTGGGTGGTGCCGCCATTCAGAGCCGCAGGCCACGCTGCGTTCCTGATGATTTTGATGTCTCTGATGTCGTAGAAATGACTGAAGAAGTCATTGAGATGATTTCCGCTCAATCCGATTCTGATAATAAGGCAGGATCAGGTGAGTATAAAACAGTTTTGTCAGATGAACAACCATCCGGCGACTCTGAACCGCCCTTGCAGACAGACTCCCCGACAAACACAACTCATGCACCGACAGATTTTGAACCTCCCGCAGCCACTCCGCCTGCACAAGAAGCTGATATGCCGGATGCACAACCGGCGACGCTTGTCGATACAGAAGTGGAATCACATGCGGAGCCGTCTGGCGAATCCAAACCACAAATGGATGATAGCCCGGAAGACACAAGTATGGGAACCGGGGTAGTGTCCGATATGCTGCAAATGGAGCAACAGACTGGGCTCTCACCTGAATCTCAATCACAAGTGGATGGCAACCGGGAGGGCGAAAGTACGGGAACCGTGGCAGTTTCCGATATACAGCCACTCGAAGAAAAGATTCCCTCATCAGATAAAAAACCTGCGCCGGCCGCAGTCATCAAAGATGACGAGATCATAATCGACGGACATTCAATACGTCTGGAGATTCCCAAAGAGATACTGGAGAGGGTGAAATCCTTCAACCGTGAAAGCGCGTTGAAATCGGCCGGTTTCTGGGCTGCGAAAATCCTCAAAAAAAACCCGCATCTGACCAACTCGCCACAGGCCGATCCTGTGCATATCTGGAATCAAATTAAAGATGCCATCCTGACAAGACTGTCGATCTGATTTTGTCGCAAGAAAGGTCTCATATGAAAAAAACGGACAAAACCAAACCCAAAAGTCGCTCAAAAAAACAACGTGATCTTGCTGCCGAAGATTACAATCTGATCATTTCTCACTACCAAAACCTGATAACCAAAAATGAAAACGTGCTCGATGCCTATACCAATATGGGCTTTATCTATATGGAAAAAGAGGATTACGAAGAAGCTCTGAAGTGCTTTCTTAAAATCCTTGAAATAGCCCCGCAAACCGCCGCCACTTTGAACAACACCGGTTATGTCTATGAAAAAATGGATCGGCCTGAGCTGGCCAGGCAATACTATGAAAAGGCTCTGTCCCTGGATCCCTTAAACCTCGAGGCTCATATCAACATCGGCCATCTATACGAGCTGCAGGGCAATTACCATGAGGCGGAAAAACAATATAAGAAAGCGGTGGCCATGGCGCCGGACAATGACTCGCCTCGCTTTTGTCTTGCCGTTTTATATGACACACACGACATGTATGATGAGGCGATGGAACAATACAAGGAAATTACCGGAAAAAATCCAAGTCATATCAAGTCCTTGTATAATATGGGCAGGATAAATTTTCAGTGGGGAAATTACGCTGCAGCCACGGCATTGTTCAAGGAAGTTCTCAATCTGGATCCGGACAATTCCGGGGCATTAAACAACCTGGGACTGATTCATGAGTTCAACAAGGAGTTCCCCGAAGCTCTGGAGGTTTACCGCAAGTCGCTTTTAATCAA
>CAYWRV010000196.1:0-3531 GCA_964460865.1 uncultured Smithella sp.
GCGATCTCGCCGTTACGGGGGTTGACCAGATCGTAGTTTTAGTCTTTTTCCACCGCCTTCATGAAGGCCTCGGTCAACCCTACGGAAATATTGAAATTATTGAGTTGTTTGTGGTCGGCTTTGCACATGATGAAATCCATGATGTCCGGATGATCGACACGCAAAATTCCCATATTGGCGCCTCTTCTGGTGCCTCCCTGTTTGATCGTTTCCGTTGCCACATCGAAAACACGCATGAAGGAAATCGGGCCGCTGGAGATGCCGGTGGTGGTTAAAACAACATCATTGGCCGGGCGGAGCCGGGAAAAGGAAAACCCTGTCCCTCCGCCGGATTTATGAATCAGTGCGGTAAATTTGACCGCGTCGAAGATCTCTTCCATAGAATCGCCCACCGGCAGGACAAAGCAGGCGGACAACTGCCCCAACTCGCGCCCGGCATTCATCAATGTGGGGGAATTGGGGATAAACTCCAGACGAGCCATCATCTTATAGAAGTCATCGGCTAGGCCGGCGACGTCCGCCTGCCCGTCGAATTTTCTTTCCGCTTCGGCAATCGTTTTGGCGACGCGCTGGAACATCTGCAGGGGAGTTTCCAATACATTCCCTTCTTTATCACGCTTGAGGTAGCGTCTGGCCAAAACGGTAAGCGCGTTTTTTGACAGCTCCGGAATAATGGCAGTGCCGGTGGTTTTTTCCATGACGGGTAACTCCTTTAAGATGGCGTTGAAAAAAGAATAGTTAAACCAAAAAAACACTATATGTAGTGTGATGAATGGTATTAACCACAACATCTAGTTCTTGTCAATAGAAGGAAATAATTTTTATTAAAATCTGAAAAAAGGTGCGTGATTGGAGGTGAAAAATGCCGGAGTCCGGCGTACGATGGGGGCGACAACAGGATGTTTTTTAAAGGTTTTTTCCAAAAAGAGACGAACGGAGCCGCGCTGCCAGCCCGCGGGGTGAATGAAATTTTTGTACAGGGATAAATCCCCTTCATAAAAATCATGGGTGGCGAGGCCCTGCGCCTCCGGCGAATCGGCAGGCAGGTTGAAAACTGCCAGATTCATAAAAGTGATGTTCGCGGCATTCCGGATGACAAAATCAAGTGTTTTCGTGGCCTTTTCTTCGTTTTCCGGAGGAGTGCCAAACAGAAAATAGCAATAGGTGGCGATTCCCGCTTTTTTGAGTGCGGCGAGCGCGCGGGAAGCCTGTTTAAGATCTATCCCCTTGTTCATACGGTCTAAAACTTCCTGATCCCCCGATTCAATGCCGAGCTTGAGCATTGTGCAGCCGCTGTTTTTGAGTGCGAGGCAGAAATCTTCATCCGTCAGATGTTCCGTTACCCGTGCAAATCCGTACCAGGGGGCGCCGGGCGGCCGATCGGCAATCGCGGCAAGCAGGGCTGGCGAAATGGAACTGTCCAGAAGATGAATCAGGGATGGTTTGGTACGGGCGGCAAGTTCCTTAAGTTCTTTAGTGACATGTTCCGCCGGCAGGGGCAGATAGGGGCTGGATTCGGCGTTTTCCGGGCAAAACAGGCATTTGCGCCACCAGCAGCCGGCGGCGGCGCTGTAAGGCAGGATAAAGCCCGGTGACAGATAAGGGTTTTTCTCCAGTTGTGCATAAACGGCAGATGTGTGCATTTTGACATTTTCCATCCCCAGCAAGGCGGCCAGTTGTTCTTCACCGGGGCCGGCGATGACTTTTTCCACCAGACCGGGGAAAAGGTCGGTCCTGCCTGTGGTTCGTATCCAGGAAGTGGTCAAGCTCCCTCCCAGAATAATTTTCTGGCGAGGATTGATTTTTTTGATCATTCCGATCATGGCCATGGTGCAAAGCGCCTGACTTAGAAAATTTAGTGAAAACCCGATGAATTCCGGTGATTTTTCCACAGCCGGTCTGATGCAGTCCAAAAAATAGGGATAAAAGGGGTTGGTCTCCGGCTTTTCGGCTGCCGCAAAAAGATCTTCGCTTTTGACAGGTGACAACCCGGGGTCGCCATAGTCCGATAAAGACACCATGACGCCCCGGGCTTTCCCGGCCAGGGCCAAAAGATGATTTATGTCGCTTACGGCCCGTGAGTATAAGCTTTTGTTCTGATAGGTGGCCGCCCGTGATAGTGAGTTCAGATTTGCCTCCAGGTTTTTGGCGGCGCGGATGCCCCAGCGGCCGGCTCCGGCCACGGTTCGGGCTTCGGCGCGCATCAGATAAAGCAGTCCTTCGAGATTGGCGTCAATCAGCTGATGCTCAACACCGCCGCCGGACAGGCACGATGACAGGCGGGCGATGCCGGCAGGAGCTTCCGATGGTTTTGCCACAGGCGGGTGAATGAGAATTATTTTCTGGTTCATGGCTGATTCATAAACAAAGTCGGCTGCACTGAACAAATGCCGCACGGAGGCAGTTCCTGTCGTCGCGGTATTTAAGCAGTTTATAAAAAAAGCCCCGGATATTTGCACCGCCGGGGCTTTGTGATGATTGACTACTTGGCGATCTGCCCTCCGTCCACGACCAGGACATGGCCGGTCATGAACTGTGAGGCTGCCGATGCCAGAAAGACAGCCACTCCCTTCATGTCATCAACTTCACCGAATTTACGCAAAGGGATTTCCCTGAAGATCGCCTGCCGTATTCCCTGAAATTCCGGTTTGTCCACATATGCCATCATATCCGTGTGGAAAAACCCGGGCGCGATGGCATTGACACGGATGTTGTAGGGAGCGAGTTTGACGGCCAGGTTCATCGTCAGCAGATTAACAGCCGCCTTGGTGGAGTTGTAAGGCACGGCCGGATGCCCCTCTTCCGAGGAGCCGCGGAAGGCCATGACTGATGAAACATTGATGATATTGCCGCCCCCCTGCTCCTTCATATGGCGGGCGACCTTCTGAGTCAGCACCCAGACACCGCGGACGTTGACGTTAAACAGAAGGTCCCACTTTTCCAGGGGAAAATCCAGTGTGGGCGCACCCCAGGTCGCGCCTGCATTGTTTACCAGAATATCAATGCGGCCGAACTGTTTGAGCGCCTCTGCCAGCATGGCGTCCACCGAATCCTCCTTGCCCATGTCACAGACGATGGCCGCGGTTCTGACCCCGAAGGACTCTGCGAGTTCAGCGGCAGCCGCTTCAAGGTTCTTGATTTTCCGGGATGTCAAAATAATATCCGCTCCCGCCTCGGCAAGTCCCGTGGCAATGAATTTGCCGATACCGCGTCCGCCGCCGGTGACCAACGCGACCTTTCCCTTCAGGGAAAACATTTCGTCAAGTCTCATATCAACCTCCATTCAGATTATTGCCGGATACCCAACTGTGTCCGGTCCAGTCATAGCACTCGTGTGGGTGAAATTGCTGCTTGTATGCCATGCTCGGGTTTTCGCCGACACAATAGCCGAGATAGTAATGTTTCAATCCGGCTTCGCGGGCGAAGGCAATTTCGGCGAGCACGCTTAACGTCCCCAGGCGCAGATGGCTGTAATTAGTGTCAAAAATAAAATAGACGCTGCTCAGAGACGAACTTGCGCGATCGAGATAA
>CAYWRV010000197.1:0-3529 GCA_964460865.1 uncultured Smithella sp.
AGAAAAATTCCCACAGGGCGTCCATGTCCACAGCCGTGGAGACATGGGCGCCGGCATCGAGGTGCATGCCGACCAGATGATTAAGGTGCGTGTAGGAGGGCACATCTATGTCTGTGATGGCCACGCCGTTTTGCATCATGCTGTTTTCGGAGTCTTCCGATTGATAGACCACCTGGGCCGAGCATTTCATTTTGACGATGCCCGCGTAATCGATCGTGACCTCGGGAATGACCATGCCGGTCATCAGGGTCTGTTCGGCAAACGGCTCTCTTATGGAGAAACCGGATGTGGAAATGTCATAGACGTCCCTGGAGACAAACTGTCCCGTGAGAGGATGCCGGAAAGTTATTAAAAACGAGGGAGTGATGTGCCGCCGGGGATTTCTGGTCGGCCGCTGGGGATAGAGATGCAATTTTTGCCCGGTCGGTTTGTACACTACTTTCGGTGTCGAGGAATTAAGCTCGTCGCGTATCAGCCGGCAGTTTCCGGAAAACAGACGGACATTGCCGCATGAAAGATCGATGCGGACGTTTTCGGCAAGGTGCGCCTGTTTTTCAGGGTGGTTGTCCGCCAGCCGGACCGCCATCGCGGCGGGTGAAAAATCGAGCAAAGCGCCCCTGTGTTTGGTGTCGTTGTAAAAGATATCGCAGGTGATGCCGTGGCAGGCGCCCCGCCTTATTCTGCGGAACGTTTTGACCAGGCACTCCTCGGGCAGTTGCGCCGTGAGGTCATGACCATTGAGTGAGGCGGACTCAAGCAGGGCAACATAGGACTGAAGACCATCATCAATAAGTAGAACCAGGGGGCCATCGGCGGCGAGAATGGAGGCGTTATTTTCAGGAAGCAGCCGGCATGCCAGCTGTGTGCCGACACACGGTTGCGGGCGGGCCTGAATCAGTATGTTGTCATCGCCTTGAGCGTGGCGGAAAATGATTGAGACCAGACCGCCGGTGAAGTTAAGGTAGTTGAGTTTGTTGATGAGCTTGTCACGTGAGAGGTGTTTTTCTGTGCCGTCCTCCGTCATGAGATTTCCGTTTTGGAAAAACAAGTGAGCGACGGAAGAAGCCTCGTTGTTAAATGGTTCTTTTGTGGAAATATAGTGTTCTTTCATCAAGCCATTCCCTCCTCATCCTAATCCATTAATGATGCGGCTCACTGCGGGGCTTATTAAGACTTGCGTCAACACTCGGCTTTTATAGCTGGTAAGCGAGTAAAATGTCAATGTTAAAATGCTCAGCGGAGAAATTGCTCTTGTGGTTTGAGGTAGATTTTGACAAGATGATAAACAAGAAACACAGACGCCGCCACGGAGAGAGCATATGCGTAAAACAAAGACCATAGTTTTTGCAGCTTATTGTGCCTTGATCATGATCGTCATTGCCTGCTCGCCATACGAACGACGTGTGGTCCCCTTTCAGGCACCGCAGGCAAGCCCCAACGCGATCCACATTGACGGGGCGGTGATCGCCGCCCGCAGCTATGTGAAGGCCGGCGAGGCCGAAGAAGCCTTCGGCTTCGACATCCGGGGGGCGGGCATCCTGCCGGTGCAGGTTGTTTTTGACAACAAAAGCGAACATTCCCTGATGATCATTGCCGAGCAGACCTTTCTCGTCGATGACGACAGTTATGTATGGCCGATATTGGAACAGAGCATGGCTTACGACCGACTGTCAAAACATACCGAACTGGGCAGAGTCGTCCCCGAAGGGGCCAAACGAAGCCTTCTGTTCGGTGCCGCGGGCGCCATGATCGGTGCGGCCATCGGCATTGTCACCGGCACGAACGTTGCCGCCGCCGCAGGCAAGGGAGCGGCGGTCGGTGCGGTGGCAGGTGCGGTTTCAGGCGGTGCACAGGCGGCGATAGACCCCTCTGAAGTGCAGTCAAAAATCAGAGAGGATCTGCGTACACGCGCCTTGCAATACCGGGCGGTCCGGCCCGGCGAACTGGCGCACGGTTTCATTTTTTATCCGGGCGAGGCGCGTTCCGCCAAAGTGTTACGTCTGCAGATCAAACAGGTGGAGACAGGGAAGGTATCCACCTACAACATGAAATTAAAATAGCCGGGACGGACACCGTCCATAGCGGCGATTGCCTCCAGTATAGTTTAGGCGAAATACAGGTCGTGATTGGATGACGAGGTGAAAGAACTCTTTGTAGCCGTAAGCGGTGTGATATTTTTTCTGGTCGGCATGATCCGTCTCTCCTCGGCCGTTCAGGGCAGGGCGGCCGCAAGAATCAAGGAGCTTGCCCGCTATGCGGTGGACAGGCCGCTCTACGGGTTGATTACCGGCATTGTAGCTGCCGTTGCCTTTCAGAGCTCATCGGCGGCCACCGTCCTGACCGTCGGCCTGGTGAGCGCGGGACTCGTCAGTTTTTACAGCTCACTGGCCATTGTGCTGGGGGCGGATATCGGCACCGCCCTCACCGTACAGCTGATCGTATGGCGTTTTACGGAAATATCCCCCCTGTTTGTTTTCTCGGGCGGAATTTTGTGGCTGGCGGGTAAGGGGAAATGGAAAACAGCCGGTGAAATGATTTTTTTCTTCGGGCTCATCTTCTTCGGCCTGGACCTTGTCCGCCAGGCTTCTGTACCGCTCAAGGAATCGCCTGCCGTTCTCGACTTCATCACCCGCGCGCGAAATCCTCTTCTTGGGATGGGCATCGGCATGGCGGCCGCCGGACTGGCGCAGGCATCGGCGGTTCCCATCGGGATACTGGCGGTTTTGGCGCAACAGGGTCTGATGCCGCTGGCGAGCGCCGTCCCCATGGTCCTGGGTGCGAATATCGGTTCGACAATGGCGGCACTCCTGGCGGGAACGGTGGCCAACGTAAGCGGCAAAAGGACCGCCGTATCGCATCTGATCTTCAAATGCACAGGCGTTTTACTGTGCCTGATTTTCCTTCCGGTATTCATCGGCGTAGTCGAGTGGCTCTCCGGCTCGGTCGCCCAGCAGATAGCCCTGTCTCATTTTCTGGTGAACCTTGTCATCGTTTTCGTTTTCATTTTCATACTGCGTCCGTTTTCAAAACTTATGAAGAAGCTGCTTCCCGGCGAAGACGAAGACCTGCCGATCTGGCCTGAGTATATAAACCGCAAAGACCTGGCCGATCCCGTAAAGGCGCTCGACCATGTACTGAAAGAGCTCCGGCGTCAGATGAAACTGGCGGAAATCATGTTTTACAGAGCCACCACGCTGATGGATAGATATCGCAAGGGAGGCGAGAGGGACGTCGCCTACGTCGAAATGGTGGTTGCAAACCTCCGTGAGCAGATAGTAAAATTCCTGTGGCACGTGTCCGGCAGCAGGCTCTCCACACTGCTTTCGCGAAAGATCTTCGCCTACACGGCGATGGCCGGCGACATTCAAAGCATCGGCAATCATGTGGCGGCCATCGGTACGATGGTGGCACAGCAGGCCCGGAGTAATGTGAAGTTCAGTATTCAAGGTGAAAATGAAATAAATGAGGTTCTGGAGCTGGTCCGGGCCAATCTGACAGATGCTTCATGCCTGATGGATCATTTCAACGT
>CAYWRV010000198.1:0-3518 GCA_964460865.1 uncultured Smithella sp.
TCACTGGCCATGAAACGCCGGGAGTGGTTTCTCGGGCTTTGGGACAAAACATCACCCTTCTCGTTGCCTGTAACCATTCCAAAATTGAACCCTATTGCGTAATCTGGGATAAAACTCCTCCCAGGGCCACAGCAATGATAAAGGCCGGGATCCCGAAGGCAACCATTGGCTTGGCCGGGCGTGTTTGGGCTTTTCGCCACGTCTTAATTCCCGGAAAATTACTTCCTTCGTCGATATTTCCCCGGTTGAGATAGCGATATGCCGCATCAAATACGATAGCCCGATGCTCATCCGTTGCCGCCGGCGGGTCTGCTGAATACCGGCATCTATAAGTTTTCCACACAACAGATGCAAAACCGGTTTTCAGATCCGGTTGGCGTCTGTGCTCACCCGGGAAAAATATTGTTTTGTTTTTATCAATGACACCCAGCGCCTCTTCAATCGTCAAGCGGGGATTGTCTTTCAGGAGGCTGCCAATTTGCGAGAGAGTCTCATCGCTTAATTTTCTTGTCCTTCGTCTTATTAGCCTTGCCTTGAGCCATCCCGGCTTCATATAATCACCGCTCAATTTTATTTTCTTCCACTGGAGCGCTCACCAATCATTGGTGAAGGCCAAGCTTTCAGGTTAAATGCTTTCGTATCTTTTCTGCTGCGGCCAGCCCGGCACTCACCGGGGGAAAGCCACTATAATTGCCGGATCATGCACTCTGAAGTGTTCTTCTCTCCGCTATAGCCTGCTTAAATTTTGTTTCAGCTATGAAGAATAAAATGAAAAACACATCCAATCTTTCAGCGCAGCTCTGTTTTTTCATGGTCCGTTCGGTGGCCGTCATGTTTTACCCAGGAGCTGATAAAACAATTTCGTGGTCATAGAGATGTTTGTCGCCGTTCCAAAAACAAAATTTCTGAAAGTATGAGAAAGGTTATTGTATTCCTTCTGAAGAGCCACACTGTCCAACACATCCGCTTCAAACGTTTTGGAGGTCATTACATACGCAGCCAGAGGTTCATGACCGAAAGCCATAAAGGGGATTTTCCCGAACACATCACCCGGCCCCAGCGAAAAAAGATGCACGTCATCCCGGGGCCCTTTGCCAATGATATCCGCCCTGCCCTCTCTGATAATAAACAGATCCGTCGTGCTTTGAAATCTCTCTTCAATGTTAGCGTCTGTGGGGAGTCCTCTGGAAAATTGATCCATATAGGCATCCACCGCATTGTCGTTGACCGGTCTCAACCTGTTGTCCAGACTCAAAAGGAGATTTCTGAAATCATCAGACAAAGATATGAATTCTCTGTGGAGAACCTCCGTATCGAGAATGCTCAAATGGACATTGCCCTCTGCGATGGCCGTAGCACTGCGCCCATGGTCCCCTCCGTAGATGAGAGACCTGATCGTCCCGATGAAACAACCTTCTCCGAGTCTCGCCAGAGTAACAATCCCCCGGTGCGACTCTCTTACAATTTTCACCGTACCTTCAGAAATCACCCACAGCCATTTGCCGTACTCGCCTTCTCTGACGATGATTGCACCGTCCGGATACACATAATCCCCCGTCACATAAAGATAGTCAACTGGTGGCCCTTTGAGGGGCAACAGGTGCGGCATTAATTCACTGCCCTCACCCGTCTCGAGCCTGTCATAATGATATAAATGCTCCGGCCCCAGTCTGGCTATTCTTCCGTCATCCAACCCGCGGGAGGCTTCCAGCACAATTTCCATCATCGGTTTGCCGATGTCCGGCTCTATGGTGCCGATGTCTTCGTCAGAAAAATAATATTTCCCGTCCGTCCATCCGAACATGCCATAAATCGCGTTTATTCCCTTGAGTGTCCCCCAGTAGGCTTTCACGGGGTTTCCTCCGGCAAAATAGACAATACCCGGGTCGGGGGTGTACTTACTGTGTAGCGTTAATTTCCCGGTGCAACTATTGCCTCCCAGCAATTGAAAGACGTCCGCAAGAGACAAAAAAAGCAGACTTCCGGAAAAGACGACGTTATCGCTCATGTAGAATGCCTACAGCCAGTATCTGAAGATTAAAATATGGAAATTCGCTTGTATTACTTTTATTAACACACATCCGCTTTTCTTTGCGAAGATCAACCGGAAAGCCCTTCATGAAAACATGGACGATCACCGGCGTGTGAAAATTGCACAGCTTTGAAGCGCAATATAGAAAAGGCCATTGCCTATGTCAAGAGCTTCTTGTCCTTTGGAAACCCTGATCACTTTTCCCGTCATTTATAAGACAAAAGTGAAACCGCGGCAGCATTTAAAGATAATAATCTTTTGAATTTCATTCAAGATTCAAGCCGTATTGTATCTGTCCCTGTGATATGAAAATTATTTTTTACCTGACTCCTGCGATTTGTTCTTTCCTCTTCTACCGATCCCCCGGTGGATACTTTGTCGCCACCGGTACTCTAAGGTGGCTCCTTGCTTCCCATTAAATTGCCTGCGAAAACAATCGGGTATGCCTGAAATAAAATATTATTAAGTAATTATAGGTACTTACGCAATAACTAAATTTTGGCACAACCTGTGCTGAACAGTTGATTAAAAGATAGAGAAGATAAATAAATCACTGCAAAACAACTAAAGAACAATACAATTTTAAGGAGGTTAAAATGAAAAAAATTACAACTTTAGCATTCCTCTGGATTTTACTGACGCTGGCACCCGCTCAGGCCATGGCCGGGGTGAGCATCCATGTAAACATCCCGCTACCTCCGGCGCTATTGTTTCCCCTGCCGCCGGCGGTTGTCGTACTTCCTGACGCTCAATCTGTTTATGCTGTCCCGGACATCGATGTTGATTTGTTTTTCTGGAACGGCTGGTGGTGGCGCCCCTGGGATGGACGCTGGTACCGCTCACGCCATTATGACCGGGGCTGGGTTTTCTACAACTCCATACCGTCTTTCTACTTCGATGTACACCCGGGCTGGCGGGGAAACTTCAAAAATCGCACCTGGCACGGCCATAGATGGAATTACGAAAAAATCCCCTATGACAGGCTTCACGCAAACTGGCACAGATGGCAAAAAGACCGCCATTGGGAACTGAAGAGAAAATGGGATGTTCACAATTATCAGTCTCGCACACATATGGGCGCAAAAGCTGCTTTCAAACCCGCACCCCGTCGTGAAGCACCGAAAGTCCGACATGACTATAAGACAAAACCCCGCACTATCCAGAAGCCACCGATGGTGAAAAACGGGCAAAAACCCAAAGCTCGCCTGCAAAAACCACCGGCAGGCAGTGCTTCGAAATTCGCAGGAAAGGGGAGGAGTTGATTGTCCAAAAATATGACGGCGACACAAAACCCAAAAAAACAGGAATGACGTTCAAAAGTTTTCCGATATTCGCCGTTTGTAAAATTGTGTGATGTTTAATGTCCTGCTTCAGTCCACAAAACGGAAAGTGTCAGCTATAGGTTAGCAAAGCAAAAATCAAGGGGTTAGCCAAATCGCCTAACCCCTTGATTTATTTGGTGAGCCCTGCCGGGTTCGAACCGGCG
>CAYWRV010000199.1:0-3485 GCA_964460865.1 uncultured Smithella sp.
CGAAAAATGCTTCCACTTTCTTGAAGTTCTCGTCGGCGGCCGCCTTGAATTCCTCGCGGCCCTTTTTGTAGGTCTTGATCCAGTCATTGACGAGCTTTTTGCCCTCTTCAGGGAAAAGCGCCGACTGTTCCATCAGGTTGACAACCATTTTCTCCGTCTGCTCCTGAATCACGGACATGGCCTCAAAAGAGCTGTCAAAGGCTTTCTTGTTAAAATCAATCATCTGTTTGGCGATCTGTTTGGGTTCCATTTTTTCCTCCTTAGGTTTTTCTGAAATTGATTAATGTTTTATTTCTTCTGCTATCTGACCGGCAACTGACCCGGTGTTGTACCGGCCTCTTTCCCTGCCGACTCGACAAAAAAGCAGGCAAAAGCCCGGATTGTTGCCGTCGTTAGGCTCATTATAGCTATCTAAACCGCTTTGTCAATGGGAAAATGTTGCAATGCAAAAAAATATTAAAAATTTTAAAAGCTCCTCAATTATCCTAATATATAAGTTATTACTGTTAGTTACATAGATATATAGTCCATTTCACATAAAAGCACCATTATTTTATGTTGCAGTATTAACGGAAATTGTCTATACAGGGCAAAAGGATGAAACATGGAATTTAAGCCTCTTAAACTGAAGAAATACACCAACCGCCGCCTCTACGACACGGAAAAAAGCACTTATGTGACCATGGAATATGTCACCGAGGTCATTCGCAAGGGGCGCCAGATACAGGTCGCCGACGCGAAAACAGGCGAAGATGTCACCCCGTCGATTCTCACCCAAATTGTTCTGGAAGAGGCCCGCAAGAAGAAATATCTCCTGCCCCCTCCTCTTTTGTACCTGGTCATTCAGTACGGGGAAAACGTCCTGACAGAGTTTTTCGAAAAGCATCTTGAGCAGACCATCCGTAACTATCTCCTGTTTCGTAACATGGCCGACGATCAGTTTAAAAAATGGCAGGAATATGCCGAGAACTACTCAAGGGCCAATCCGCAGGCAATTGCGGGGCTTAGTCCTTTCCAGTCTCTGTTTGACCTGTTTAAACCTGCCCGGGACGGGAAAAAAACAAAAAAGGAAACTGATTAAAACCAAAAAACTCTGGCAGTCTGGCAACTGATCGACTCATATTGCGGCCTCGCGAGGGGAAGCCCCGGTGAAAAGCTGGAAGTTCTATTTTTTCCGTTGTTTTTTTCATGGATAACAAGCCCGAATCGCGAATCGCCATGCACCCGGCACGGCACCCGGATTTTTTACCGGGGCCGCCAACTTTGCCTTGACATTACATGGCCCATCTCTTAACATGCCGCGAACTTGAACGTTTTTCATTTTTAGGCCTATGTATTCAAAAAAAATCGTTATCCGCTACACGCCGGACATCGTCCAGCAGCCGGTTATTTACCAGCTGTCGCAAAAACACAATCTGGTCTTTAATATTCTCAAGGCGAGAATCTTCCCCAAACGCGAGGGAGTCATCGTCCTCGAACTTACCGGAGAAAAAGATGATTTCGACCGGGGCATACGCTTTCTGAAAGACATGGGGCTGACCGTCGAGCCTCTTTCCAAAAGCGTCTTTCAGAATACGGAAAAATGTGTTCATTGCGGAGCCTGCACCGGCTTTTGCCCCACGGGCGCCCTGTTTTTCGAAAAAGAGACCCAGAAAGTTCTTTTCGACCCGGAAAAATGCAATGGCTGTGAACTATGCGTGTCCGCCTGCCCCGTACGGGCGATGGAAATCAATTTAATCTAACCTGCAAACCAAACTGCATTTCCTCACCCTTCGACCCGCGTCGGCGTGGCGGTTTTTGTTTAGCCGGCCGATTTTCCTTTGGATAAATTACATCATTTGAGGTATGGAATGTACCCGTGATTCATTAATGCGCCGTATGCGCCCGGACAAAGCAGATCGCCCTCCTGATTAACAATTAATGCTTTGGTAAAAGTCGGAAAAATTACGAATTTTAACGGCTTTGTAAAAAGCATGACGGTTCGGGCATATTTTTTCACGACCTCGTGTCAATTCATACTAAAAAGGTATCCGGCTTCGCCATGGACTTGAATAAAAGCTGTTTTGATAATGAAAAGTACATCTCCGAACAGACGACGGAAATTCTGAAGCGCCTTGGAGATTTCAACAACAAGCTCTATCTGGAATTCGGCGGCAAGCTCTTGTATGACTACCACGCAGCCCGCGTCCTTCCCGGTTACGATCCCAACGTCAAAATGCGGCTCATCAAAGAGCTCAAAGACCGCGCCAATGTTCTTTTGTGCATTTATGCAGGAGACATCGAGCGGAAAAAAATACGCGCGGATTTCGGCATCACCTACGACACGGATGCCATGAAGCTCATCGACGATTTGCGCGAATGGAATATCAGTGTGACAGGGGTCGTCATCACGCGCTTTGACGGTCAGCCCTCTGCTGTACAGTTCAAAAATAAGCTCGAGAGGCGGGATATCCGTGTCTTCACCCATAGCTTCACCAAGGGCTATCCCACCGACGTCGATCTAATTGTCAGCGATGAAGGATACGGCGTAAACGACCACATTCCCACGGACAAGCCTCTGGTCATTGTCACCGGCCCGGGGCCGGGAAGCGGCAAACTGGCGACCTGTCTTTCGCAGCTCTACCACGACTACAAAAAAGGCGTCAAATCAGGCTATGCCAAATTTGAAACCTTCCCGGTCTGGAATCTGCCGCTCAAGCACCCTGTCAATGTCGCCTATGAAGCGGCAACCGCCGATCTGCGTGATTTCAACCAGATCGACCCGTTTCATCTGGAAGCTTACGGCGAGGCATGCGTCAACTACAACCGGGATGTGGAAGTATTCCCCATTCTGAGAAGGATTCTGGAAAAGATTACCGGCGAGCCGTCTTTATATAAGTCTCCCACAGATATGAGCGTCAACCGGGCGGGCTTTGCCATCACGGACGACGAAATCGCCCGCGAAGCAGCCCAGCAGGAAATGATCCGGCGCTACTTCCGCTACCGCTGCGAATATGCAATGGGCTTTTCAGACAAAGAGACCGTTCAGCGTGCCGAGCTGATTCTGAACGATTTTAATTTAAAGCCGGAAAACAGGAGGGTTGTGCTGCCCGCCCGCCGTGCCGCTCAGGAAGCGGTGGAACTCAAGCGCGGCAGCGAGGGGATTTTTTGCGGAGCGGCGCTGGAGCTCCCGGACGGTCTCATCATCACCGGAAGCAATTCCCCTCTGATGCACGCCGCCTCCAGCGTCGTCATCCACGCGATCAAGCATCTGGCGGGGATTCCGGACAAGATCAAACTTTTGCCGGCCACCATCACCGGTTCAATCGGCAGATTGAAAACAGAAATACTGAACGAAAAAAACGTCAGTCTCGACCTGGAAGAGGCGCTCATCGCGCTGGCCATCAGCGCCACAACCAATCCGGCGGCGGAACTGGCCCTGGGCAAGCTCGAAGAGTTGAGAAACTGCGAGGTTCACATGACGCACATACCGACGCCCGGCGATG
>CAYWRV010000200.1:0-3482 GCA_964460865.1 uncultured Smithella sp.
CTACAGGCGCAATCTGTGCTTGCACCAAAAAGAGAAAGCCTAATACCCCCTCTTCTTTTATTTGTCAAGGTTCAGATTCGACGCTTCGTCCTTTTATCTTAATCATCTTACGTAACCCGCTATCCCCTCAAATCGATATCCCTTTCGGGGAGCCATGGCGCCGCCGGTTTCGGTCGAGTAGTAGTGTTTTTGCGTTGCGGGGTTAAACCAGCGATAAAGCGCACGGGTATTGGTCAGACGGGAGGTCGCGATATTGCCGATGATTCCCTCATAGACGTACCCGTCGAGATTTTTACCTCCTCCCTCCCTTTCATGATGGTAATAATGGTCATTATTGCGGGGACTGTACCAGCGATGAAAAGGCGTTGTTCCGGCAGCTTGCGCTGGAAAGAGGCGAAAGGCAATGCCTTGTTTCACATAGCCGTTTTGGATCAGTCGCTTTGCTTCCCCTTGAGGGTCGGCTGTAAAAAGGTAATCATTGTTTTTTGTATACAAATAAACGTCAATGACCTTGGATGTTGTATCGCTTAAGACATCGACATAGACTTCCGCAACTTTCTTACCGGCATTCGTTTTGAACGTGATCTGCTCTCCATAACTGCCGGGGCTCAAATATGAGGTATCAATTTTCACATTCACGTAGTCTATTTCATTGCCGGTTGTCCCTGAAACGGGATAAACGGTAAGCCAGTTTTTGGGGCCCCTTTTGACTTCCCTGCCGAATATTTTAATGCCTTCCGGCTCCAAGGTACCTTCTTTGACGACAAGCGAAACATTGTGCGGCTCATCGGGAAGGCCCCGGGCAATAACCAGTTCTTTTTCGTCCTCCCGGCCAGATAATGTCTCAGGCAGGTAAAGCCGCTCATCATCGAGATAGAACGTGCAGTTTTCTTCTCCTGATGGCGTCTGCAGGAAAAAACTTATCCCTGTTCCCTGAAACTGAAACTTTATTGCTCCGGCGATCCCCGTATTGACAGGATAGCCGTTTTTCCCCACCCATTTACCGATCAATTCCATATAATCCTTCAGATGTCCGGGAGGCACATATTTAGCTCCGTCACGAATATCAGGATTGAAGAAGGAAAAGTATCTCTCTTTAGGCAGATCTTTTGCGTATTCGATCGTTCCGGGCTGGGGTAAAATAACCGACCACTTGAGAATTTCCGTACCCGGATTAGTCACTTCAATTCTTTGTGATATCGTTTTACCCGGGCCCTGTACACCCAGATCCAGGCGCTGGGGATTTAATGCAATGGAGGGAGGTTCCTGGACGGACAGAAGACGGAAAACTATGAAAATGGTTCTTTGACCACCCGTTGACGCAAGCTTTATGGGCAAGCGATGGGTGCCCGGCTTCATATTTTTGACACATACGATCTGTCGCGTGCCGGCCTCCATTTTAATATGGGCCCGGTAGCTGGAAATCTTCGGCTGCTCCCAGAAGTAGCCCTCGTTATTTTCCCTGGAATATACGTCTACACGCAAATAGTCAGGCTTTCGCGTAACTTTTCCTGTGAGCACATCGGTGCCTTCAGCACTCCAGCCTTCCGGGCAGACTGCCTGCCATTCAATGTCTTCGGATGGCCCCGGGGCTACATTTCTCAAGACAAATTCCCCGAAAGAAACTTCATCTTGTTTTATTGTCCCTAAATCAATTTCCCGCGGAGCAATCGACAAAACTGGCTGCTGCCGCCGGTCATTTGCATCTTGAGTGGCAAAGTTACGAATGGCTCCGCTTGCACCATCCGCCTCATGCGCTGAAGACAATTCAGAAAAACCGGCTATCCGAACGCCTATGAAAAGGGATATCACGATGGCGTAAAATATTTTCTGTTTCATTAGCCTCTCAATAAAAAGGAGTTGCGGTCTATTAACGCAAAGATTCATTTTAAGCAATGATTTTAAAAAACTTGACATAATTAAAGCCTAAGTTGTAACGTGCCTCCCGAATTCCCGGTCATTCTTTAAAATTAACTGTTAAAATTTAAATGAAGAATTATATGGATCATAAAGAACTCAAATACTGGCTTGCCTTGAAATCGATTGAGGGAACCGGTCGGAGTTTTTTTCAATCAGCCCTGGAGAGCTTCCCATCGGTTGGAGCTGTTTTTGAAGCAGCGCCCGCCCAGCTGGAGACTATTACAGGAATTAAAAAAAAGACGCTGAAGGGTATTTTGTCGTTCAGAGGCTGGGATAAAATCTCCCGGCAGCTCGAAGCACTCGATAAAGCCGGAATCAAGGTCATTACTTTTGTTGACGATCTTTATCCGGCCAATCTTCTGAGCATCTACGACAATCCTCCCCTGCTTTATGTTCTGGGATCTTTAGATAAAGACGATATTAATCTTGCGGTAGTGGGCTCACGCCGGGCCAGTACTTATGGGAAATACACCACGGAGCGCCTTAGTCGCGAACTGGCGCAAAAAGGAATCACGATTGTCAGCGGGATGGCCAGAGGGATTGATACCTGCTCGCATCGCGGCGCCCTGTCCGGTGGCGGCCGTACAATTGCCGTTCTGGGCAGCGGCCTGGATATCGTTTATCCGCCGGAAAACAAAAAACTATTTATCGAGATTTGTCAAAACGGAGCGGTCGTCTCCGAGTATCCCCCTGGCACGAAACCTCTTTCCTATCACTTTCCAGCCCGCAACCGTATCATCAGCGGCATGTCCTACGGCGTGCTGGTCGTGGAGGCTGGCGAAAAAAGCGGCTCGCTGATTACAGCGCGCCTCGCACTGGAACAGGGACGGGAAGTTTTCGCGATTCCCGGTACAATCGATTCACCATCGTCACGCGGTACGAACAGTCTTATCAAACAGGGAGCGAAGCTGATTGAAGATATCGATGACATTATTGAGGAAATTATTCCTCAGCTTGACAGAAAAACTTCCCGGCAGGCAGAAGCCCTCCCGGCTCATCCCCCGCCGGTTCCGGAAAACCGGCCCGATATAGCTTGGGCGGGGCTCGGCCCGGACGAGCAAACCATCGTCAAGCTCCTTGCAAATGGCAAGACGCATGCAGACGATATTATTTGTGCCGCGGGACTTACGGCGGCACAGACGCTAAGCAAACTGATTGCTTTGGAATTGCAGGGGATTATCGTACAGTACCCTGGTAAATTTTTCTGTCTGAAAAAATAATGTCTTTACAAAATACTTTCTGGAGTCTATAGGGCGGCCAATTGTGAAGGAGTTGATATGTCTGATTCATTGATTGTCGTGGAATCTCCGACAAAAGTTAAAACTATAAAAAAATTACTGGGCAGGAATTTCAATGTCGTTGCCTCCATGGGGCATGTCAAAGACCTGCCCAAAAAATCGCTTGGCATTGACCTGGAAAACAATTTCGAACCCACCTACCAGGTCATCGACTCTAAAAAGAAGACCATTGAAGACTTGAAAAAAGCGGCCAAAACCGCCCAAAACATATACCTGGCCCCCGACCCGGACCGGGAAGGCGAAGCCATTGCGTGGCACATCGCC
>CAYWRV010000201.1:0-3439 GCA_964460865.1 uncultured Smithella sp.
TGATTGAAGCCAAGGGAGAAATCGCCAAAGCCATCGAGCAGGCACGCCGGGAAAAAGTCATCGGCCATTCTCTCGATGCGCGCATCACTATCGCCGCCCCGGAGAATCTACGCAACCTTCTGGCGACACATCTCGATGAGTTGCGCGCCCTTTTAATCGTGTCACAGCTTGCCGTGGCGGATGGAAAAGACATTCCCGGCGCGTATGAAAGCGAAGAGATAAAAGGTCTTGCCGTCCGCGTGGAAAAAGCCCGCGGCACGAAGTGCGAACGCTGCTGGATTTTTGACCAATCGGTGGGGGAAAACCCGCAGCACCCGACAATATGCTCGCGCTGTGCGGAGAATCTTTAAAAGATACCAAAATAAGAACAAGTACTGAGCTCTGCGGGGACTTTATTTGAAAAAAAATCTTCTGATATTTATTCTCGGCGCGGCGGCGATCGTCTGTGTGGATCAGATTACAAAAGCGGCGATTATGTCGCGCTTCACTATTTATGAGGTTATTCCGGTCATTCCGGGACTTTTCAATCTGGTTTATGTATTGAATCCCGGCGCGGCCTTCGGCTTTCTCGCCGACGCCTCCACTACCTTCCGTTATGTTTTTTTCACCGGCATCACCATCGTGGCAGCCGGCCTGATTGTTTACTATCTTGTCAAAACCAACCCCCGTAACTTGATGCTTGCCATATCAATGACGCTCATTTTCGGCGGTGCGATAGGCAATCTCATCGACCGGCTGCGCTTCGGATCGGTTGTCGATTTTCTGGATGTTTATCTGGGCTTCACTTCGCTGCCGCACTGGCCGGCTTTCAACGTCGCAGATTCCGCCATTACCGTAGGGGCGGCGCTGATGATCTGGGAGATGCTGCTGCATCGTAAAGAGAAAAAAACGGGATCCAACTGAGTTTTCACCCTTCGGCATGAAGGACCGCCATGGAACTCTACCTCCTCGTGAAAGTTTTTCTATCGCGCCATCTGACGCCGTCGCGGCTGTTTGTATTGAGCTTCGCGGGATTGATCTGCTTGGGTACGATGGCGCTGTGGCTGCCGTTTTCCGCCGGCGGTGCACCGCTTGGGCTGGTGGACGCCTTATTCACATCAGCCACATCCGTATGTGTAACCGGACTGACAACAATCGACATCGGAAGGGATCTGTCCGTCACCGGTCAATTGATCACTTTGTCTTTGTTTCAGGTGGGCGGCCTGGGCATCATCACTTTTTCGGTACTTCTGTTCTCGCTGATGGGACGGGACACTTCTTTCAGGGGCCGTGAAATCACCCAATCGGCCTTCATGATCACACCCGGCCGTGATTTCTACCTGATTGTAAAAAGAGTCGTTCAGTACACGCTGATCATCGAAGGTCTGGGAACGGCTTTGTTATTTTTCAGGTTCCTTGCGGATTATCCAGCCGGCCGCGCCATCTATTACGCTCTCTATCACGCAGTTTCCGCCTTCAACAACTGCGGACTTTCGCTTTTCCGGGACAACATGACCCGTTATCAGGGTGACATTGTGGTCAACGTAACCATCATGGCGCTCGTTGTCACCGGAGGCATCGGGTTTATCGTTTTGCATGAACTTACGGAAAAATTCCGCGGCAGGCGGAAAAAACTTTCCTTGCACTCTAAAATCGTGCTGATCACGACAGCCGCCCTCATTCTCCTGGGGGCCGTGTGCATCTTTTTCATGGAGCGCCACAATGTCCTGGTGGGCGCCTCGTTAAAGGACTCCCTGCTGATTTCCTTTTTTCACTCGGTGGCGGCGCGGACGGCGGGATTCAACACCGTAGACATCGGCATTCTCACCAACTCCACAATATTAATTCTTTTGTTTCTGATGTTTGTGGGCGCCTCACCCGGATCGACCGGGGGAGGTGTTAAAACCACGAGTTTCGCAATTTTGTGCCTTCTTGTCGCCAACCGCGTCCGGGGCAACGACAACGTCAACATCGCCAATCGCACTCTTTCCGCAGATCTTGTGGACCGTGCCGTATCCATCATCTTTGTCTCCGCCGTCGCGATCGGTATTGTTACCGCTTCGCTTCTGCTTTTCAGCACCAGCGACGGCGCCACGCTGGCCCAAAGAAGCGAATTCGTAAGCTGCATTTTTGAAACCTTCTCCGCGTTCGGTACCGTGGGCCTGTCCATGGGCACAACACCGGCATTGAATGATATTCAGAAATGCATCATAGTCATGATGATGTTCATCGGGCGCGTCGGCCCGCTGACGATGGCCTTTGCCCTGCATTCAACAAAGAAAAAAGCAATCACCTACGCGGAAGAAGCGGTTATGGTCGGCTGACAAATAAACACAGGTATTGCCACTGCATGAAAACTGATCCCCCGGCAGATGGCTTTTCAGGAGGCATGCTATGAAACGGGCGGTAGTCATCGGACTGGGTATCTTCGGATACCATATCGCAAAAACACTTTTTGAAAACGGTTTCGAGGTCGTGGCCATCGATAAGCAAAAAGAAGCAATCGCGCAAATTCGGGATTACGCCACAAAAGCCATCTTAAGCGACGGAACTGACCGGGACATCTGGGACAACATCGGCCTCAGCGAAGACGACATCGCCATCATCTCCTTCGGAGAAGACCTTGCCGCTGCCACCTTGATCACACTTCACCTCAGGCAAAAGAAGGTGAAAAACATCATCGTGAAGGCACCCAATGAAGACCATAAATTGATTCTGGAGAAAATCGGCGCCACGGACGTGATCATTCCGGAAATGGAGGTCGCGCAAAAACTGGCCAAAAGCCTGATCTCACCCAATGTCATAGACTTCATACCTCTGTCCGGAGATTACATGATTTTCGAGCTGGCACCGCCCTACAGCTTTCTGAAGAAAACTCTGGCCGAACTTCAGTTGCGTAACCGGTTCCATATTGAAGTGATTGCCGTACGCGATGTGCTTACCGACGAGATCAACATGGTGCCGCGTGCGGATTTTGTCGTGAAGGACACAGACGTGCTGGTCGTCATCGGCCGGGAAAAGGACATAAACAGAATCAGGTGAAACAATGCGGCGTCATTGGCTGATGAAAAACAAACAAGCTGCGCGTGATGTGGACGCAAAGCGCCATTGGGCCTCACCCGGACGCCTGGCGCAGCATGTCCTTTAGAGACACTTCCGGGTGATGGTAGCGTTTTTTTCCGGCCGTACCTTTTCCGTATTGAATGGCGCACTCCGGACACCATTGAAGGCAGGCAAAGCACTGGTCGCAGTTACCCCTCCAGCGGGGAGAACCTTCTTCCATCACAATATTGGCCGCCGGACAAACCTTTTCACAAATCCCGCAGGCATGCGCCGGATCATACGACGCATGCCTGCTTTGTAAATTGATCAATATTTATCCTGACTTTGACACTATCTGATAAGAAACATAATGATTACAGGGGCATAAAAAAACGTGGGGCACTACAGAATAAGGGGG
>CAYWRV010000202.1:0-3403 GCA_964460865.1 uncultured Smithella sp.
TATTGACAAGCATTTTTTTTTACTCTACGTTACACGTCAAAATTCAAACATGGAGATTATAAAGTGAAAAATATCGGGGCTTTGGACATTGGAGGAAATTTTCACGGCTCTGTTTTGGGCATGGTGCTGGAAGCGGGCCTGGTGGTTAAGTTCGCCCTTCTGATTCTGCTTGTTCTCTCGATTGTTTCCTGGACAATCATCTTCATCAAATTCCGTTATTACAGAAAAATCAGAAAAGAAAATGAGCTTTTCGACTCCGATTACCACCGCAGCGGCAAACTGGCCGATGTTTTGCCCGCGTCAAAAAAATATTCATTTTCCACAACGGCCGAAGTTTTTCGTTCCGGCTATGCGGAGCTCACCAGAATGAACCGGGCCCAGAGGGAAACGTCGCGCGGTGATGAAATCAACCTCTCCTCGCTCGACAATGTCCAGCGGGCACTCAACCGTTCGTCAAGCACGGAGGCGACCAAGCTGGAATCGGCTCTGGGCTTTCTGGCGACAACCGCGTCGGTCAGCCCCTTTATCGGCCTGTTCGGCACAGTCTGGGGAATTATGGAAACTTTCCAGTCCATCGGAGCACGCGGCTCCGCGACGCTGGCGGTTGTCGCGCCGGGTATTTCAGAGGCCCTGATTGCTACGGCGGCAGGTCTGGCCGCGGCCATTCCCGCAGTCATTTTTTACAACTATTTTTTAAACAAAGCCAGGACCATGGTCCAGGAAATGGATAACTTCGCCGATGAGTTTCTCAATATCGTGGAACGCTACCTGATCGGTAAGTGATTAGTTCATACGAGGCGCCATGATGCAGACAAGAAGAAAAAGACGACACGAAAAAATCTCCATGTCGGAAATCAACGTCGTACCGCTGGTCGATGTGATGCTGGTGCTGCTCATCATATTCATGGTGACTGCGCCGATGCTGTCGATGGGCATCGATGTCAATCTGCCGCGTGTGAAGTCCAAAAGCATCGATATCGCCGAAGAAAAGCTGGTACTGACCATCAGTGAAAACAAGGAAATATTTCTCAATAAAACCGGCGTGCCCCTTTCCGACCTGAAATCAAAACTCACCGCGATTTATGCCCAGCGGGTGGACCGGGAAATATTTCTGCGGGCCGACAAAAATGTTTCATACGGCTTCGTCGTAGAAGTGATGTCCGAGATCCGCAAAGCGGGAATCGATAAACTGGGCATGATCACGGAGCCGCCCGAGGCAATCAAATGACCGTCCGGGAGTCACTAAAGATTTCCTCCGGCAGCACCGGCTCCCACTGCAATATGCTTTTTGCGTCCCTGGCCCTTCACTTGGCCGTTTTTGCCGCAGTCGCCATTACCATCCCCGGCACATCCAGGCAGGCGACCTTCATCACCCCCTATTCCGTGGCTCTGGTCGGGCCGGAGATACTGCGCCCGCAAGGCGAAACAGGCCTGACGCAAAAAGGCCAAACCGCAACATCGGGCGCTCCCGTCATTTTGAAACGAAGCACCGTGGTTGGAAGCGATAAAATGCAGCCGCTAAAAAAGCAGGAGACAGACAGGTCACAAATTGAAAAGGCGATTCAGGCCATCCGTGAAAAAGAGCAATCAAGGGATCAGGCGGAGGGCCAAGCCGGCTCTCCCGCAGGGGATATGTCGAAGATAGATGAGTACAGCCGTTTTGTCTGGCTGAAAATCAAACAGAACTGGACACTGCCCGCCTCTCTGATGCCGGCAGAAAGTATCACCACCGTCATCGAGGCGCGCATCGGGCCAAGCGGCGTTCTGGAATATGCCGGCTTTGAAAAAAGGTCGGGAAACCGCTATTTTGACGACTCCGCGCTGCGGGCTGTGCAGAAATCATCCCCCTTCCCGCCTCTTAAGGGATGGACCGACAGGCGCTCCATTGAAATCGGCATCCGCTTTCATTCCGACGAGCTGCGCTGACCAATGAGAAAGGATTGTCTTCACCGTTGAATTCCAGATTGATTCTCACAACTGCGTTTCTCTTTTTATTTGTCCTGGCTGCCGGGCAGCAGACAGCCCGGGCTAAGCTGTACATCGACATCGACGAGCCGGGCTTCAGGCAATTTCCGATCGCTGTTTGCGATTTTCAAATCACCGCCGGGCCGATCACTCCCGGCACCATAGAAAGTACAAAACTGGCCGAAGACGTAAAATTCTATCTCGGCCTTACCGGTCTGTTTGAGCTTCTGGATAAAAGCAGCTTCCTTGACGGAGTAGAGCCGGGCTTGCCGGAGGTGATCCGCTTTGCCGACTGGTCGCTTATCGGGGCGGACTTTCTTCTGCGCGGAGACCTAGCCATGGAAGGAGGCCGCCTCACGGCAGAAGCGCGCCTGTACGATATCGCACGCGGCCGCGTCATTTTACGAAGAAAATACGTTGAAGGCGCAGGCGGCACAAGGGAAACGGCCCGGTCTATCGTATCAGACATACTGCTTACCCTCACCGGCGATGAGGGGGACTTCACGACGAAAATAGCGCTGGTGGTAAAAAACAAAGACGCCTCCGATATATTCAGTATCAACTATGACGCAACGGATCTGAAGCCGATAACCTCCCATCAAAGCATTGTCATCGCGCCGCGCTGGTCTCCCGACGGACGCCTGTTGGCCTTCACCTCATACAAAAACGGCCGCCCGGTTGTATATCTGCGCAACCTGCTAACCGGCAAAGAAAGAGAAGTGGCGGCCTTCCCCGGCCTGAATATGTGCGGCTCTTTTTCCCCGGACAGCAAAAAGCTTCTTTTGACGTTGAGCAAGGACGGCAATGAGGAAATTTATTCGTTAAATGTGGAGACGATGAAACTTACCCGCCTGACCAATAACTACGCCATTGATGTATCGCCTGCCTGGTCACCTGACGGGAATAAAATTGTTTTTGTTTCCAACCGCTCGGGTACGCCCCAGATATTTATTATGGATGCAAACGGCCAGAACGTAAACAGAGTCACCTTCAAAGGAAACTACAACACATCGCCGTCGTGGTCCCCCCGTGGAGACAAAATCGCCTATGAGGGCCTCATCGACCGGAAATATCAGATTTTTACCGTGGATACGGAAGGAAACAACCCGGTGCAATTGACCTTTGACGAGGCGAACAACGAATACCCCTCCTGGTCACCGTCCGGCCTGCAGATAGTTTTCAGCTCCCGGCGCGGCCAGAAAACCCGCATCTGCATCATGAACGCCAACGGCCAGAACATGCGCGTCCTGCTGGACGATAAAAACGGTCAGGCCATGCCGTCATGGTCTCCCCGGTTTGGCAAATAGATAAAAGTTGCCTCATGCTAAATGAAGCCCGCTGACGGAAGTTCCGCAAAAAAGCATGAATTATCACCCGGATGAGCACTTTTCGTTTTGACCGGCGCCGCACCTTGTTTATTTTTCACTCAAGTGAACGA
>CAYWRV010000203.1:0-3324 GCA_964460865.1 uncultured Smithella sp.
TTTCCGCATCGTCGCGGTCTGTAAAAATACCTGTACTCTCCAGGACGACATCAATTTCCAGGTCACGCCAGGGAAGAGTTTCCGGGTCGCGGCGGGAAAACACTTTGATAGGCTCCCCATTCACCGTGATGTTACTGGAATCACAGGTGATTTCGTCCGGCAAAATGCCATGCACCGAGTCATACTTGAGCAGATGAGCCATTGTTTTCGGGTCGGCCAGGTCATTGACCGCCACAAATTGCACATCTTTATTTTTATATCCGGCCCGGAAAACAAGCCTGCCGATTCTTCCAAAGCCGTTAATTGCCACTCTTACCGCCATAATTACCTCCTTTTATTCAGCCGGAAAAGATTAAACAAAAGCCCGGCCCTTGTCAATCCATATATCTTTTCTTGCAATGGTTTGGCCCGGATACGCCAAGTCCCGGCCGCTTGCAACGGTGCAGGGCAGGTTACCTTTTGTTGCGCTTCTTCAGGGAAGGTGCTAAAAAAATCAGCATGAGTGACGAAAAACTCTACATCGCCCTCGTGGGGTTGCCGGCGCGGGGAAAATCGACATTGGGGCTGCGCCTGAAGGAGGCCCTCCGGCGCGACAACATCCCCACGCGCATTTTCAACAACGGCAACCTGAGGCGTGCCTACCGGCCGGCTGAACAGACCTCGTGTGCGGAATACTACTCCCCCCATAATGAGAGCGCCATGGCGGAGCGTGACAATTTCGCCCGTATGAACATGGAAAGGGCCAGAAACTATCTGGCGGGCAGCGGACAGGTGGCCATACTGGATGCGGCAAATGTCAGCCGGAGCCGCCGCACCGGCATAGAAGCGTTTCTCGATGACCACCCGGTGCTTTTTATCGAGTGCGTCAATGACGATGAGGAAATTCTGGCACTGAGCATTGAGGAGAAAACAAGACTACCGGAATTCGGCCGGCTGAAGGCGGGCCGCGCCGCCGCTGAATTTAAAAAGCGGATAGATTACTACCAGATGGCGTATCAGCCGCTTAAGACCGAGCGTAACTACATTTGCCTGGACTCATTACAAAACAGAATCGTGGGCGAGAAGCATACCGACGCCATGCCCCTTTACGCGCAGTTACGCGACTATCTGGTGACCGATGAGGTGAAAAACCTTTTCCTGATCCGGCACGCCCAGACCACATACAATATTGAAGGCCGCATCGGCGGCGATCCCGGCCTTACGGCAAAAGGAAAACAGCAGGCCCGCGCGCTGGGCAGGTTCTTCAGCCGGAAAAAAATCTCCTATATCTTCACCAGCAGCAAAGCCAGGACAAGACTCACGGCGGAGGCGATCGCCCGCATGCAGGAGGACTGCCGTGTTATACCCTTGAAAGAATTTGATGAAATCAGCGCAGGCATCTGCGAGGGCATGACCTATGCCGAAATTGAAAAAAAGATGCCCCATGTATTTAGTGAACGTGAGGCCCGCAAATACAGCTACGTCTATCCCGGCGGGGAAAGCTACGAATCCATGAAGACCAGAGTCGAAGAAGGGATAAAGAAATCATTTTTTCTCAACCGACGGGCGCGAAACATCATGATCGTCGGACATCAGGCCGTCAACCGCCTGGTCCTGTCGCACTTTCTCTACCGCCGCACGGAGGACGTGCCTTTCATCTACGTCCCGCAGGACCGCTTTTATCACATCGTCTCCACACAACATAAAAAGATGTTCGAACTCAAAAGATATGACTGACTCGGCAATGCGAAGCTGTACCCGGACCTGATCTCCGTTTTGATCAGGCGGATCATATTTTCAAGGACTGTACGAACGGTTTCCAATTCCAGTTCCTACGACGCAAGCAAAACTTTTCCTCTGGATACCTACCGGATCCGCGTGGATTGTCTCGCAATACATCGAGACAGCCAACCATCAGTGGTTTTTGGGTGTCGGCCCAGTTTCCCCATCCTGAACCGAATTGGTTATTATATTCTAAAGCCAAGAGATATTTTTCGAAAAAACTATTGACAAAGATCCTTCGATGAATAAAGATAATAATCAATTACTCACTTTGTTGATCGGAGGGTCTTTATGATTGTATCAAGTAAGCATCTTCCCGCCAAAAAACGGCGGTTGGTAACTATTGAGACGGTGATCGAGCTGGCCGGAGAACAAAATCCAAGTGAAATTACCACGGCAGCTATCGCCAAACGCATGGGATTGACTCAGGGCGCACTTTTCCGCCATTTTCCCAATAAAGATGCGATTTTACAGGCTGTTATGGAGTGGGTGGCCGAGCATTTGTTGTCTCGCATTGAAAAGGCGATACACTCTAAGTTATCCGCTTTTGCCGCACTTGAAAGCATGTTTATGGTGCATGTGGATTTTATAACCGAGCATCCCGGTATTCCCCGTATGTTGTTTGGCGAATTGCAACGATCTGGAGAAACCGTGCCCAAGCGGGTGGCGCAAACGCTTATCAGCCGTTATGCGGAGCGCCTCAATATATTGTTTGAACAGGGAAAGGCCTGCGGTGAGATTGATGGAAAGCTCGATAACGAGGCTGCGGCCACGCTATTCATCGGCACAATTCAAGGATTGGTTATGCAATCGTTGATAGCTGGGGATGTTAGTCATATGCGCCGTAATGCACCGAAAGTTTTTGCTATCTATCAACGTGGCATCAGGAGTATATCATGAAAAGATTGCCTTTCCAAAAACGTACATTGGCCGTGATAGCTGTACTTGTTCCCCTGCTTGGGCTTTTTGTCTATGTGGCCTTGCGGTCGGGGCCGCTTGCCCCGGTATCAGTTGTATTGGCCACAGTCGAGAACAAGTGCATCTCACCGAAACTATTTGGCATAGGGACCATTGAGGCTCGTTACACCTACAAAATTGGCCCAACGTTTGCGGGGCGGGTCAAACGTTTGAACGTACACGTAGGTGAGCGCGTCAAGGCAGGGCAAGTGCTTGGCGAAATGGACCCGGTGGATCTTGATGAACGTATCAGGTCTCAGGATGCGACGCTGAGACGGGCAAACGCTCAATTAAGCGAAGCGCAGGCGCGTAAGGATTATGCGCAGATACAGGCTTTACGTTACGAGCAGCTACTTAAAGCGCGCTCCACCAGTGAGGAAGTAGTTGCCACTAAACAACAAGAGCTGTTGGTTACGGAAGCTGGGCTGACTGCGGCACGGGAGGAGCTATCTCGTGTACGTGCCGAAAGAGAGGCGTTAGAGGCGCAGCGCAGTAATTTGTCACTGATAGCACCAGTCGATGGCTTGGTGGTTTCGCGTGATGCCGACCCTGGAACCACCGTGGTTGCAGGTCAGGCTGTCGTAGAGCTGATCGACCCGAGCACAC
>CAYWRV010000204.1:0-3312 GCA_964460865.1 uncultured Smithella sp.
AGCCGGATGCGTCTCATAAAAGATCATCCGGAAGAGTTGCGCCCGGAGCCGGGTTCTGTGACAACAATAGTGCAAATCAGCGCCAGAAACAGGCTCAAAAAACAAATTTTGAAAGCGGCGGAATAGGCTCCGACAGTGTAGGGACTGACGCCTCCACAGTGATAATCAAGATACCAGCCGATAAGCGGCTGCCCCACCAGAGCGCCGACAAATGGAAACAGATTCATCGTACCCGTGGCAGTTCCCGATATTTGCAAAGGAAAGGAATCCTTAACGATGGAATAACCCACCACGGCAAGGCTCGACATGCAAAAATTGAAGGAGAAGCACCACAGATAAAGCTGTGCGTGTGAAAACTTTCCGGTGCAAAAAGCCAATGGAATAAAAATGACCAGCGCACAGGCATGCCCCAGCACCAGTACTTTCTTTCTGGAGCCGAACACCCGATTGGCCAGGAGGCTCATTACCGGTGCGCCGGTCACCATGCCGATGGCCATGGCGGATAAAACACCACCCGCCTGTGCTTTGCTCATGTCATAGACGTGCATCAGGAAAGGCCCGCCCCACAGGCCGGCAAAGCTAAGCATCACCAGCGGGCCGAAAAAACTGCATCCGGCCATCGGCCAGAAGGCCGGACTTTTCAGAACCAGGCCGATGCCTCTGAATAGCCCTCTATTATCAGTGGCGGGCGCAGGAAGATGGTTTATCGGCTTGAATCCCGATTGCTCCGGTCTGTCGCGCACGATAAGCCAGACCAGCCCGGACATGACCAGCGTCACCAACCCGATGAGAACCATGGAGCCGCGCCAGGAAATTGCGCCGCTCAAAAGCGCGAGCGGAGTCGAGGCAGTGAAAGCTCCCACACCGCCCAGCGTCATCAGGAGTCCGTTCATGTAAACGAACTTGTCCGTCTCAAACCAATTGGTCAATATTTTGAGAGTCGGTATAAAAACCATCGCTACACCCAGGCCGACGAGCACCCGGCCGAAAATGGCCATGGCGGCATTTTGTGAAAGCCCCAGCAATATGGAGCCGGCGGCGCCGATGATGAAAAAAAGGGCGATCGATCTGCGTGGCCCCCATGAATCGGACAACAGACCGGCGGGAATTTGCATGAGGCCATAGGGATAGAAATAAGCCGATGCCAGTATCCCCATCAGAGCGCCGCCTGCCTTAAGATCCGCCATCATGTCGATGGCTACTACCGCCGGCGCCATCCTGTGAAAAAACACTAAAATATAGGCACACCCCAAAATGGCAAAAATCAGATAACGGTATTTAGAAAACGATATTCCTGTGTTGTTCATGAAAATAAATCCGGGAAATCAGACGGCTTGAGGAGCCTTAAAGTTCCGGGGCTCCGGCGGGAATAAGGCACACAACAACCAGCGGTTCATTTCCGGCATTCCTGATCTGGTGCTCTTCATGGGGAGCGACATACAAAGCCATGCCCGGTTGTGCGGAAAACACCTCACCGTTTATGAGAACCTGCGCGAGCCCTGAATGAAAAAATATTTCATGCTCCCACGGGTGTGTGTGATGCGGCGTGTGGCCGCCCGGCATGACCTCGAAGCTTCTCATACAGAAATGGGCGGCGCCCGCCTGTTTCCCGATCAGCACGCGGCCGGTCACCCCTTTGGCCTTTTCATCATCGAAGACTTTCATCGCGGCTTCTGTATAATGGATCAGCTTCATCTCCTGCTCCTGTTTTCAAAACTCAATTGCTTATAGTGGATTAGCGGGCATCGGGCAACCTCTTTTATTTCTGATGGCCGTTCATCGCATCAGGCACCGGACAGAGCCTCCCCGCCTCGCGAACAAATCCTGAATCGAAGAGGGGGATAACTATGAAATGGGCCCGATTGCCGCTGTTTTAAGTCTTTTACGCAAATGATTGGTTTTTGTGTTCCGATGAAAAAGAGATGGGCAGCAGGCCCGTCAGGTTTTCTCCATGGTTTTATGGAACTGAATCCGGGGCCACTCCTCCATGGTATGGGCGAGCCGCCAATCGGAAAGAGCCAGATAGACGAGATTGCCTTCCGTGTCCGTGGCCAGATTGGCGTAGTTTTTCTTCTGGAATTCTTCGAGCATCGCCGGGTCATCGCAGGTAACCCAGCGAGAAGCGGCATAATCCGCTTTTTCAGCCTCGGCGTAAACACTGTATTCATCTCTGAGGCGTGCCATGGTGACTTCGAACTGCAGAGCGCCTACCGCTCCGAGGATGTTTTCCGAACCGCGCAGCGGCCGGAAAACCTGTATCGCACCTTCTTCGGAAAGCTGAATGAGGCCTTTTTGTAGATGCTTCATGCGCAACGGGTCTCTGAGCCGCACGCGGCAGAAATGTTCCGGGGCAAAATGGGGAATGCCTGTGAACTTCAAAGGCTCTTTTTGCGAAAAGGTGTCGCCGACTTTGATCGTGCCGTGATTGTGCAGGCCGATGATATCGCCGGGATAGGCCTCATCGACATTGGTGCGGTCCTGAGCCATGAAAATCGTGGCGCTGGCCAGTGTCACTTCCTTGCCGGTACGGTGCTGCAGGACGCGCATACCTCTTGTAAAGCGGCCCGAGCAGATTCGCAAAAAGGCGATACGGTCGCGGTGCGCCGGGTCCATGTTGGCCTGGATCTTAAACACAAAACCGGAAAAGTCATCCTCCTCCGGCCTGACTTGGCGCGTCGTGGCTGGCCGGGCCGCCGGTGCCGGGGCGATTTCCACAAACGCGTCGAGCAGTTCCCTCACCCCGAAGTTGTTGATGGCGCTGCCGAAAAAGACAGGCGTCTGTCCCGCTTTCAGATATTGCCTGATATCAAAGGGGTCGGCCGCCCCCTCGAGAAGCGCAATCTCTTCACGCAGCTCGGCGGCCTGGCTTCCGAGCAACTCATCGAGCAGCGGGCTTTCCAGATCATCGATCAGTATTGCATCATCATGTCGCCGGTCTTTGCCCGGGGTGAACAAATGCAGGGTTTTAGCGTAGATATTGTACACGCCCCGGAAGCGCTTGCCCATGCCGATGGGCCATGACAGTGGCGCGCATTCAATCTGCAGCTTGTCTTCGATGTCCGCCAATATGTCCAGCGGGGCGAGGCAATCGCGGTCAAGTTTGTTTATAAAGGTAATGATCGGGGTATTGCGCAGACGGCATACTTCCATTAACTTCTGAGTCTGGGTCTCCACGCCTCTGGCGCCGTCAATAACCATCAGCGCACTGTCCACGGCGGTGAGAACCCGGTAGGTGTCTTCCGAAAAATCCTGATGGCCGGGCGTGTCGAGCAGATTGATCTCACAGTCCGCATATTCAAATTTCATGACCGA
>CAYWRV010000205.1:0-3310 GCA_964460865.1 uncultured Smithella sp.
TGGCGCCGAATTCTTCCGGTGTGGAGAGCATATTCTGAATGACGATCGGCGCGTTAAGGCGCTGGCCGGGCATGGCCGGCGCGCCGCCGAACTGCCCCGCGGATACTTCCACGTTGTAGGCTTTCAATGCGGCCAGCACATCTTCCACCGTCAGGAAATAGTCCGTGAGCTTTTCGGGATTGAGCCACACACGCATCGCGTAGCCGCCGCCGAACGACTCCACCTCGCCCACGCCGGGCACACGCGCAAGGATCCTCTCCAGATTGGACTTGGCATAATCCCTCAGGTCCGTGCCGTCCATCGAGCCGTCCTCCGAGATGAGGCCGACGATCATCAGATAGTTACGTGTGGATTTTCGCACATTGACGCCCTGATCCTGAACCGTGTCGGGCAGGTTCGGCATCGCCGCCTGAACCTTGTTTTGCACCTGAGACCAGGCGATGTCCGGGTCCGTACCGGGAGCGAAGGTCAGCTCCAGGCGCGAGCCGCCGGCTGAATCGCTCGAGGCGGACATGTAGATCAGCCTGTCAAGCCCGGTCATATTCTGTTCAATGACCTGGGTGACACTGTTTTCCACCGTCTCGGACGAGGCTCCGGGATAGGAGGCGAAGATGGCGATCGTGGGAGGCGACATCTGCGGGTACTGTGAAACAGGCAGATTGTAGATCGCCAAAAGCCCCCCCGACATGATAATGATGGCAATGACCCAGGCGAAAACGGGCCTGGCCAGAAAGAATTTAGATAACATCAGGCACCTTTATTGTTTTGACCGTCCGCCGCTTCCGTGGGGCTGTTTACCTCTTTTACTTTTCCATCCTCAAAGGGCACTGGCCTGACTTCAATGCCGGGCGTGACTCTGAGCATCCCCTCCACAATTATCCTCTCGCCGGGCGCAAGCCCCGAGCTCACCAGCCAGGCGCTGCCGATTTCACGATCGAGCGTAATTTGTTTGAGCTGTGCTTTGTTTTGTTCATCCACGACAAGCACATAGGGCTCCCCCTTGGGGTTTCGCGACACGGCCTGCTGGGGAATTACAATGGCCCGGTCGTTGATTCCTTCCTGCAGAATGGCCCGTACAAACATTCCCGGCAGGAGGATTTCCCGCGGGTTTGTAAAAACAATGCGCAGGATCACCGAACCGGTGGTCGGATCGACGCTCACATCGCGAAATTGCAAAACCCCTTTGTGTGCATACTCGGTTCCGTCGTCAAGCACGAGACGCACTTTCTTCTGCCCGGCATTGTTCAGGTTGAGCTCACCTGACTGAAAAAGACGGCGCAGGCGCTGTATATCTGCCGTTGATTGAGTGACGTCCACATACATCGGGTCGAGCTGCTGAATCGTAGCCAGCGCGGCCGGCTGATGCGCGGTCACCAATGCTCCCACCGTAACACCTGATTTGCCGATACGCCCGGAAATCGGGGCGGTGATTGTCGTGTATTTCAGATTGATGCGCGCCGTCTGCGTCTCCGCCCTTACCAGCTTCAACGCCGCGGACACATCGTCATAATCCTGCTGGCTGACCGCTTTGTCATCGAGCAGCTCCTTCATGCGCCCGGCTTTTAGCTCCAGCGTCGTCAGATTCGCCTCCGCGCGCGCCAGCGCCGCCTCAAACAGGTCCGGATCAATCTGAAACAGAGCCTGCCCCGCCTCTACGTAGCCTCCCTCCTGAAACAGGCGCTTTTGGATGATGCCGCTTACCTGCGGGCGCACCTCCGCGACAAGCCAGGCCGATGTACGGCCCGGCAGCTCCGTGGTCATCACAACTCTTTCGAACCTGGTGGTGACCACCGCCACCTCCGGGGTCATCTCTCTCGGGCCCTGATCGCCTCCGCAACCGCTCATGGCGGTGATGAGAGCGATAAGTGCCGGCAGTATTTTGATAATAATTTTCCTGTCAATGTTAATGTTCATCATTTAACTCCGTCGAAGTCAGGGGTGACGCAGAAAGGTTTGAGGATAGTGGTGATTTTGCTTCGATACATGGATCATTTTCAAAGCATCTTAGCAAAGAAGTTGCAACAAAAAAAATCAAACTATGCGGCGGCAAAACAACTTCATTATTTTGCCCGCCCCGACTGTTGCCTTCGCGCTGTAGCGCAAAATGAGCGGCACGGCTTTGTGCCGCAAAAAAATCGTGTCATAATACAACAAAACCAACGGCTGATACAATAAAAAGAGATTTTTTTAAAAATTGTCCGGTTGGTGGCCGGCCTGGTTCACAGTTACCACTTAAATGAGACTAATCAATTGTGATTAACCACTGGCAGGAAATCTCTTCGGGCACACCGTCGGGCCGTTCATCGGGCGGCGTGAAAACCCGCTCCACCTTTGCCGACGGGTCAACGGCGGCGAAAAATCCCTGACGAAGCCTGAGTCCCCCGTCTCCGCAGGGATAATATTCCACACCCCATTTTTTGGCCGCCTTCTGAGCCGTGCAACCGACGGTTCTCATGGAAATCTGCTTGTCGGATATTTTTGTTATTTCTAAATCTTCAAAGGCACACCAGTGTGAATGACGCACAAATTCCATCAAACGGTCAACACCTGCAAGGGGCTCTCTTATGACTCGGGCGAGCCGTTTGGCCTCGTAGGCGCCGAATTCACCGCTTAGCGCGAGAAACTCCTCACCAGTCGCCTTCTCGGGACAATGCTTTTTCAGCCATTCCTCCATGAGAAACCACATGTAGTTGAAGCCGGTCAACAGCTCCAGCATGACTTCATGCACTCTTTCCTTGCTCCATTTTTCGATGTCGAACATAGCTGTCAGCTCCTTTCCGGTTTTTTAACCGTGCGGCTCTGCGCACTCATCGGCGCAGAAAGTCATACGATGCAGGCAAAGATCAGTCAAGCTGGTTTTGGTGAGGACTCGAATGATAATTTTTAACTGTTGCGTTCATCTTTTTGTGGCAATATTTTAAAAACGTGTGTATTCATATTGTGTTTATGACACAAGGCAGGCAGCCCTGACATGGGAAAACAGATCGCCTGAAAAACACCAAACGGAGGGAGCTGGTGCCGGTAAAACTGGAGCCGGATAAAATTCCCGTTGTTTTGCTCTACAATGTCGATCCTGGCTGGACAAAAAACGAACAGCACGAGGTCATCCGCCAGTCCCGCCATCTGGGTCGCGCATTGATGGAAGAGGGGCATACGGTTTTTGACGCCTGCGTAACCGATGACGATATCGCCTCTTACCTGAATCCCTTCAACCCATCCGAATGTGTCGTTTTCAACTGGTGCGAGGAGTTACCGGGCATCGGGCACAGTGAATGGCTGGTGGCAAAAAAACTCGAGCAGCTGGGTTTTA
>CAYWRV010000206.1:0-3291 GCA_964460865.1 uncultured Smithella sp.
CCTCGAGCACGCGGTCGATATCGGCTGCCGGCAGATCAATTTTATTGATGACCGGAATGATCTCAAGATTGTGCTCCATCGCCAGATAGAGGTTTGCCAGTGTCTGCGCCTGCACCCCCTGCGCCGCGTCTATGAGCAGCAGCACCCCTTCACAGGAGGCCAGCGAGCGGGAAACCTCATAGGAAAAATCGACATGACCGGGCGTATCAATCAGATTGAGCGTATAATTTTTACCGTCTTTCGCCTGATAAGGGAGGGAAATCGCATTACTTTTGATGGTAATGCCCCTCTCCCTTTCAATGTCCAGATTGTCGAGTATCTGATCCTGAAAATTTCTTTCATTGCTGACGCCGGTGAATTGTATGAGTCGATCGGCAAGAGTTGATTTGCCATGGTCGATATGAGCGATAATGCTGAAGTTTCTGATATTTTCCATAAGTGTCAAAAAAAGCCTTCCCGGTTGTGGAAGGCTTTTATACTAAAATCTTTCCGGATGCAATTATCCGAGTTTACGAATCAACTCCTCGGAAACCTCCTTCACGCCGGGACGGCCGTTCACAACGATGACCTTTGTTCTTTCCCTGAAGAAATTAACCGCCGCCAGTGTGCCCGTTTTGGTATCATAGTAAATGCCGTGTCGCTTGTCGATAGCCTGAGAGTCCTGGTCATCGGCACGAGTGGATAAATCTTCGCATCCGCAGACCTGGCAGACGGTTTTGCCGTCATGAGTATGGGGTTTTATGGCATCAATGTAGATATTGTTGGGGTGGTTGTTGTCTATTCTGCAGAGCCTGCGGCCCATAATACGGTTCTTGGATGTTTCACGGTCGAGGTCAATTTCGATGACGATATCCAGTTTGATGTTTTCTTTTTTGAGAGCATCCCAGAGGGCTTCGGCCTGTGCCAGATTACGGGGGAAGCCGTCGAGCAGCCAGCCGTTTTTGGCGTCACCCTCTTTGAGACGATCCAGTATCATCGGGATGGTGATGTCATCAGGCACCAGTTCTCCGCGATCGATATAGGCTTTGGCTTTTTCGCCAAGCGGAGTCTTGTTGGAAATGTTCTGACGGAAAATGACACCGGTTTCAATGTGTGGAACATTGTATTTTTTCTGAACGATTGCTCCCTGAGTCCCTTTGCCGCTGCCGTTGGGGCCGAATATTAAAATATTCACTGTAATTTAACTCCTTTCCGGTAGATGATTAACGCGGCCCTTATAATGTATTGAAAGAAATTTCGCAATGATAAAAATTGACCGGCAGTCTGATTTTCTTTTTTGCCTTTTGAGGGCGGCAATCAGTCGTTTTTCTCTTCTGTCTGCGGCTTTTGATTTTTATCGGGTTTTTCGGTGGTAAGCTCGTTGATGGCGGCGGCAATAGCAATTGCCCGACTAGAACCATCCTGATAGTAGGGAATGGCTTTGCGCAGGTGAAAAAGCGCACTGTCCCTTTTGTTTTCTTTTTTAAAATACAGACCGAAGTAGTAATGCGATTCGCCCGGCCGGTTGAGTTTTCCCTGGCACATGGCAATCTGGTACAGCACTTGAGGGTCGTCCGGGAGTCTGCTTTCCAGAAGTTGATAATAATTCAGACTTTTTTGATATTCCCCAGCCGTGAAATAAGCTTTTCCCAAAGCCAGGATAATCTGTTCGTCATCCGGATAAAGCACTGTCGCCTCGAGCAGATGGGTGATGGCAGTGGTTGCATCGCCGGTTTTCAGGCTGACCAGACCGATGCTTTTGAGTATGTCCGCGTCTCGGGGAGCAAGGGCAAGAGCCTTTTTCAGCAATTCCAATGCCACAGCCATATGGCCCAGCTGATCTTCCGAGAGCGCCAGCGCGTATAAAAGATCGACATTCCTCGGGTCTTTTGCCAGATCTTGTGTGAGCTGCCTGTGATGCTTGCGCAGGTCGTCCGCATCTCTGGCGACCAGAGCCTGGATACGCAAAAAATTACCTACAATATTTTTGGCTCCCCCTGTGTTGCGGTACTGGGTTGCCAAGAGGCTGTCGAGATAGAAAATACGGTCGTCGGTTCCCGGGTGGGTACTCAGGTATGATGGTATCGTTTTAGAGAAAAATTCGTACTGTTTGATGATTTTAAGAAACTCGACCATGGCGGCCGGGTAATAGCCGGCATCGACCAGATAGGTAATCCCCATTCGGTCCGCCTCTTCTTCGTGCTCACGCTGATATTTGAGGCTCATCTGAGTAGCCCCGGCCAGCGAAAAAGCGGCGATGGCCGCCGATGTCTCTCCGCCTCCTCCAATTAAAGCCGCCGCCACCAGACCGGCCAGCATGGCGATATTTAGTTTTTTTGATTTTTCAATGATCGAGGCGATATGACGCGCGTTGGCATGTGCGATTTCATGTGCCATAACTCCGGCCAGCTGGGCCTCGTTTTCGACCGCTGAGATGAGCCCCTTGTTGATGTAGATATAGCCTCCGGGTGTGGCAAAAGCGTTGATGCCGGTATTGTTAAAAATGGAAAAGGTGTAATCAAAGGGAGCTTTGTCGGAGCCGGCAAGTATCCGGTTCCCGACATCTGTAATATAGGCGTTGAGCTTCTGGTCATGGAGGATGAAGTTATCCTGGTCGAGCTTTGTGTAGATATCCTTGCCTAGCTTTTTCTCATCTTCAATTGTGAAGGCGCCGCACGCCGGTTGACTAATGATAAGCAAAAAGAGGCTGACCGCCGCAGCCAAAGAAAAATATTGATTTTGAAAAATTTTAAACATATTTAACCGTGTGGATTTTTTAACTAAACTCATAATAGCGGCATTGCCGGTTTAAGGCAAGGTTTTTCCGGGAAAATAACGGAAGCAGCGCATAGGGAGGTGAGGCTTTGAACAAAGCGGTGATCACGATTGACGGTCCGGCCGGGGCGGGCAAAAGCACGGTAAGCAAAGCTGTTGCCGCTGAATTGAATTATCTCTATCTCGATACGGGCGCTCTTTATCGCGCCCTGGCCTATAAGGCCATGCAAAACAAAATCGATATTCACAATCGTGAAGAAGTCGCCTCGTTTTGCCGCCAGGTTCAGGTCCAGCTCAAAAACAAAGGTGACAAAATGCAGGTTATTGTTGATGGTGAGGACCCGGGTGACAAAATTCGCAACGAAAAGGTAGGACTGGCCGCCTGTGCAGTTTCCGCCTATCCGCCCGTGCGCGAAACGGACCTTGCACTTCATAGACAGGCGGGGGCAGGGGGGGGGAGCGCTGGTGAAAGCAGGGGTATGCGTACAGGTGTGTTTCCTGGTGCGAGTTGCAAGAGTTCTTTCGGTGCCGGCGGTC
>CAYWRV010000207.1:0-3217 GCA_964460865.1 uncultured Smithella sp.
TCCAGCGCGTCGTAAAAAGCGATTTCGTCTTCGGTAAGCCCCAGTTTCTCGCCGCGCTTGCCCGCTTCTCGCATTTCTTTGGCCAGGCCGATCAGTTCTTCGATGACTTGTGCCGTCTCGATGGCGCGGTTCTGATATTTTCGGATGGCGTTTTCCAGAAGCCCGGCAAACGACCGGGCCTGGACGATATTTTTTCTGCCGCGTGCCTTGATTTCACCGTCCAGAAGTTTGCGCAGCATTTCCACGGCCAGATTTCGCTGCGGCATGCCCTGTACTTCGGCCAGAAACTCATCCGACAAAATCGAAATGTCCGGTTTTTTGAGGCCGGCGGCGGCAAAGATATCAATCACTTCATCAGACGACACCGCCCTGGAAACAATCTGCCGGATGGCAAACTCGATTTCTTCCTCGCTGCGGCGTCCGTCAGTTGTGCTTTTGGTCAGCACCGACTTCACCGCCTGAAAAAAAGCTATGTCGTCGCGGATTTCCAATGCTTTCAAATGCGGCACGGCCAGGGCGAAGGCTTTTGACAAGTCGCCGACCGCCCGGACCAGACGGTTTTTGCCGTCCTCCTGCGCCAGCACATGCTCCTGCGCCGCCGGCAGTACGGAAAGCCTCTCCTGCGGCCGGCCGGTGTGCCAAGGCGACCGGTCAAACCCATGAAAAATGTCACAGCAGATTTCATATTTCTCCAGCATGACCGAAACTGCTTCGTTCTGGTCAATGGCCGTCTTTCCCTGACCGCCGCTTTGAGTATAATTGGCCAGGGCGAATTTTAATTGATCGGCAAGCCCCAGATAATCCACCACCAGGCCGCCGGGCTTGTCCTTGAAAACACGGTTGACGCGGGCGATAGCCTGCATCAGTCCATGCCCGCGCATGGGCTTATCAATGTACATCGTGTGCAGACACGGCGCGTCAAAGCCCGTCAGCCACATATCGCGGACGATGACCACCCGAAAGGGATCATGGGGGTCTTTAAAGCGCTTTGCCAGTTCTTCACGGCGCGATTTATTGCGGATGTGCATTTGCCAGTCCAGCGGGTCGGATGCCGAACCGGTCATGACAATCTTCATGACCAAACCCTTGCCTGCCTGCTGCGCCGCTTCGCCGTGTTGCGCAGGCAGATCGTCATCGGTTTGATGCCACCAAGGACGGATTTTTGCAATTGCATTATAAAGCTCAACGCAGATACGACGGCTCATGCACACAATCATCGCCTTGCCGTCCATAGTCTCGAGACGCTCCTCGAAATGTTTCACCAGATCTTCAGCAATCAGCCGGATGCGTTTATCCGTTCCGACAAGCGCCTCCAGTTGCGCCCATTTAGTTTTCAGCCGTTCCTTGTTTTCGATTTCTTCGCCTTCGGTGGCCTCTTCAAATTCCGGGTCGAGTCTGGGGCGCTCATCTTCCTTTAATTCCAGCTTCGCCAGACGGCTTTCATAATAGATTGGAACCGTCGCCCCGTCTTTGACCGCCCGCTCGATATCATACACACTGATGTAATCACCGAATACGGCGCGCGTGTTCTTGTCGGAAAGCTCGATGGGCGTACCTGTGAAGCCGATAAATGAAGCGTTCGGCAGAGCCTCGCGCATATGTCTAGCGAAGCCGTCAATAAAATCGTACTGGCTGCGGTGCGCTTCATCGGCAATGACGACGATATTGCGGCGATCCGAAAGTAGCGGTGATTCTTGAAGCGCCTCTGTATTTCCCGCGGGGAAGAATTTTTGCACGGTGGTAAAAATAACGCCGCCGGAGCCTGTTTTTAAAAGTTCCCGGAGATTTGCCCGGCTTTGCGCCTGCACGGGCTGCTGGCGCAGAAGTTCATGACAGTCGGCAAACGTGCCGAAAAGCTGATCGTCCAGATCGTTTCGGTCGGTGATGACCACCAGTGTCGGATTTTGCATGTAGGGATGTAAAATCACCCGCCCGGCATAAAAGGCCATCGTCAGGCTTTTGCCTGAACCCTGCGTATGCCAGACCACACCCACGCGCTTGTCACCCTGTTTTCCGTCGCGCAGTTTTTTCGAATAGTAAACGCCGTCTTCCTCTCTTACCGTCGGCCCCGGCAGACAGGCACGGATGGTTTCTTCGACGGCCACATTGACGGCATGATACTGGTGATATCCGGCCATTTTCTTAATCAGCGCGTCGCTCGCGGCGCCGGCGGGCTCAAAGACAATGAAGTAGCGTATTAAATCCAGCAACCGCCGCCTGTCAAACACGCCCTCCAGCATCACCTGAAGTTGCGGGAGCGTTGCATCGGCCAGTTCTTCGCCTTCAATCGTGCGCCACGGCATAAACCATTCACGGTTCGCCGTCAGTGTGCCGATTCTGGCCTCGATGCCATCGGAAATGACCAGCGCTTCATTGAATGTAAAAAGCGAGGGGATCTGCATTTTGTAGGTTTGTAATTGATTGAAGGCCGTCCAGATGGTCGCGTTTTCATCTGCGGCGTTTTTGAGTTCAATGACGCCCACCGGCAGACCGTTTACAAAAAGCACCACATCCGGCCTGCGTTCAATCTGACCTTCCACCACCGTGAACTGATTAACCGCCAGAAAGTCGTTTCGGTCGGGATTATCAAAATCAACCACCCGGATTGGCACATGTCCGTATGACCCGCCTTCACGCTGTATCTCAACGGGAATGCCTTCCAACAGCATCTTGTGAAAAGCATGATTGTTACGTGCCACCGAAGGAAACTCCGGTCTGGTCAGCCTGCGAAAAGCCTCCTCCAGAGCATCAGTCGAAACCTGCTGGTTCAGCCTCTGGAGTGCCTGCCTGAGCCGCCGCTCCAGTACCACCTGCTCATAATGATCACGTTCAGCCGCCAGCATACCCGGTGCGATGTCGGGACCGAACAAAGTTTCCCAGCCGATGGCTTTCAGCCAGTCCAGTGCGGCCTGTTCGATGATGGATTCGGAGAAGGCGGGGTTCACTTTTTGCCCTCCAATCGCCTGATTTCACGATCAAAGTCAGAAATATATTCGCGATCCTGCCGCTGCCGGAAGACCTCGTATTGAGCTTCCGCCTTTAGTTTCGCCTCCAAAGCGCTGACTTTTCCCTTATCATTCAGGATCGGATAATTGGAGAGTTCCAGAAAATGATTCAGGAATTCTACCCATTCGGTCATTTGCGTGATAATTCCGCGTTCCGCTTCGCGGGCCACCTCACGAGCGCCTTCCGGGCGAACTATTTCCATTTTGGAAAC
>CAYWRV010000208.1:0-3200 GCA_964460865.1 uncultured Smithella sp.
CTTTACCAGATCGAGGGCTGCTTCTCAAATGTGCGAAAAATATTATACGTTATCAGCATCCTTTAGGTCTTCACAATGAGCCACAAGCCATTATCACCATCCATCCCCGGCAGCCCCCCCTTCGACAAGCTCAGGGTGAACGGGGGAGACAAAGTCGTGGCTCTTAGCGGTTTTTTTGATTTTCGTCTGTGTTATAATGCCGTGTGGCGGATAAAAAAATGGCGGAGAGAGCGGGATTTGAACCCGCGGTACACCTTTTAAGGGCATACAATCGCTTAGCAGGCGATCGCTTTCGACCACTCAGCCATCTCTCCGCGTGGGGGGCTCGGGGTTAACGGTTGAACCGGTTGGTTTCCCAATCAGCTCCGATGTCTGTCAATTGCCCGAAGTTATGAAAATTGGAAAGAGCGTCTTTGCTTTCCGGGTATCTACTACCGGCGTTGACGAAAATCAAGTCAAATTTGGCGATTCCTCGAAAAGCCGGGCCCTTCGCGCCCGGCTTGATCCCCCTTAATTCACTGTTAAGAGTTTGTTTCGGGTGTTTACGGATTTAAACACCACTTTTGTTTTTGCGTTTATGGTTTTATTCATTCGGCATATTGAGCCTGTTCACGCCTCATGTGAGCGAGCCAGCGTTCATGGTTGTTGGCTCTGGCCTTGAAGTATTCGAGTATTTCCGGATGGGGCAGGATGAGAAATTCTTCCCTTTCCAGAGCGCCCACAACGTATTCGGCGCATTGATCCGCGCTGATGGCGGTTTTCAAAAACAGCTCTGCCACCCCTTTTGTATCAGCGGGCAGCATGCCGGAGATGACGCCGAAGGGGCACAGGCAGCTGACTTTGATGCCCTGGGCGGCATAGGTAATGGACATCCATTCCGCCAGGGCAACTGTGGCGTGTTTGCAGATGGCATAGGGTGCCGCACCCAGCGTGGTGAGTAGTCCTCCGGCTGAGCCGGTCTGCAGGAGGTAGCCGCCTCCTCGTTCAATCATGGAGGGGAGCACGGCGCGCGCCGCATAGACATGCGCCATTACGTGAATATCCCAGCTTCTTTGCCAGTCCTCATCTGGTGCCTCGACGCCGCCGGGAAAAGACATGCCGGCATTGGAGCAAAACAGGTCAATCGGGCCGTAATGCTCGGTGGCCTGCCTGACCAGTTCTTTTATATCTTTTTCCTTCCCGACATCCGCCGTAACCGCCAGGCCGCCGATTTGGGCCGCTACTCTGGCGGCACCCTCTGCATTATAATCTGAGACGACCACACCTTTGGCGCCATCAGCGGCGAAGCGGCGGCACAGGCCCTCACCGATACCGGATGCTCCTCCGGTAACTACAATCACTTTATCCTTTATTTTCATAAAACTTCTCCGTTTTTTAAAGTTTGAAAAAAGAGTTCAGTAAATCAGCCACCTCGCGGGGCCGCTCTTCCTGGAGGAAATGATCCGCGTCTATCTGATGAACCGCAAGCTGGTCAAAGCAATCTTCGATGTGGTTCAGATATGCGGGAATGATTACTTTGTCTTTATTGCCATAAATATACATGGTGGGGATGGTAATCTTTTTGCCTTCCAGCTCCTGCCAGCGCTTCACGTCATTTCTCATGTTGCGGTAATAGAAGGCCCCCGTGGCCGGGGTGTTTTCAATGCTGTAGCAGCGGATGTATTCTTCGATTGCCGCGGCGGGGATTTTCCCCTCCCTGCCCGGTGCGCCGAAGCACCAGCGGATCCACACCTCTTCGTTACCCCGGATCATCGCTTCCGGCAGACCTTTTTGTTGCTGAAAGTACTGGTACATGAAGGCGACGCCGCCGTTTTTCTGATGAATGGCCATCGCTTCGGCATTGCCGCGGGCATTGGCGAGGATGGGGAAATTCATGATGACCAGTCTTTTGATCCGTTCGGGAATGGCAAAAGCCATCTCCTGAACGATGTTGCCGCCCCAGTCGTGGCCGGCAAGGAAAAAATCCCTGATGCCCAGGGCGTCAACCACCTGAATGATGTCCTGTGCGAGTTCTCTTTTTTGGTAAAGCTCCGGCTTTAGCGTCCGTTCGCTGTCGCCCAGGCCGCGCAGGTCGGGTGCAATGATCCGCAAATCACGGCTCATATACGGCGCAATCTGCTCCCAGCAGTAGGAGCTTTCCGGCCAGCCATGCTGCATCACCACCGGGTATCCGTCTCGGTTCCCGGAGTCACGCACATTGAAGCTCCCGCGCGGAACTTCGACTTTGTAAGTCTGCATGATTTTCCTCCTTAATGGTTTATTTATTTTAATAATCAATACGATTTTACGGATACCGGCCTGCCTCAGGCTCGAGGCAACCTTTGGCAGGGCGGTTTATAGTGACGGCATTAATGATTTGCCAATGTGCAGAACTCTTTGAGTTCTTTTCTTCAGCTTCTTTGCATCAGCTCAAAAATGGCGCCGCCCGGGCCGCCCGCGTCAAGGTAGGCAAATCTGCCCGGGTCGTGAATGAGGAGCCCTGCCCCGTCTTTGGTCAGCCGGGCTACTTCGGCGTCCACGTCGTCAACAAAAAATCCGATGTGGTGTATTCCCTCGCCCCATTTGTCGAGAAACTTCGATTGGAAAATTCTTCCCTCGACACACTGGACGAGTTCAACTTCCATTGGCCCCACATACGCAAACGCCATGCGTATTTTCCAGGGCCTGCCCTTCACGTCGGTGCCGCCGTTTTCCTTATACGTCCAGGGGGCGATGCCGTAGAGTTTTGACCAGGCCTCAACTGTTTTGTCGATATCCGTGACCGCGTAACTGATATGGTCAATCGATTGTACCTTCATATTTGCTCCTCCTTTTATATTATATTGCAGCTTATAATTTGATTACTTCCCGGAATCAGCTTTTCAGGTAAGTCCGCCTCTGTGTGGTGGAAAATGGTCACTCCTTGCGGCAGGGGCATCGGCGGGATGGGGCAGACGGGGAGCAGACTGGAGATGCCGGACTGGGGCGCCCGGTCGTGCCGAGGCTTGTTTGCGCGCCAACGGCTCAAAGTCAAGCATGAAAGGTGTCTTTGTGTCAAATTATTTTGGTGTGCTATGCCGCCGGTACGTGAAAGCCTGCCTGTTTTTTAATGCAAAAAGCCGGGCTGGTTATCCCGACCCGGCTTTCGTGAGCGCCAAAGCGCGCTTTGTTTTGGCGGAGGGAGCAGGATTCGAACCCGCGAGACTTTCGTCCAACGGTTT
>CAYWRV010000209.1:0-3189 GCA_964460865.1 uncultured Smithella sp.
TCTCCAGGGCATCGACGCATTCGCGTAACTCATCCATTTTGGGCCTGACTCTCACGTCCAGAGCCTCGGCTTTACGGGGATCCTCCCGGATTGTTTCAGCCGCTTCCACCCGGGCCTGGATTTCCTTGTTCAAGGAGTATATCGTATTTATCAGATCCGTTATGTTCTTGAGAAGCTCCGCCTCCGCCGGTGCGGCTGCTTTTGCACCCAGGACCTGCCTGGTGAGGAGCATCGCCTCGGCGAGCCTTTTCTGATAGGTCACAGCCGCGGGAATTACCTGTGACATACAGATGTTGTTCAGGCATTTGACCTCGATTTCCAGGTCCTTGATGAAACGTCCCACATGAATCAGATAGCGGGATTTAAGTTCCGCGCGGGAGAGGACCTTATATTTCTCAAAGAGATTTTGCGCCTTGGTGGTAATGAGCGCCTTCAGCGCGCCCGGTGTCGTTCTTTCGTTGGGAAGTCCCCTTTTTATCGCCTCCGCCTCCCATTCTGCGGAGTAGTTGTCGCCGCTGAAGAGGATTGGTTTTATGTCGCCGATTTCGCTTTTCAGGACCTCCAAAACCGCCCTGTTGATGTTTTTGCCGTTTCGGGCTTTGATTTTTTTCGCCAGCTCATCGAGACTTTCGGCGACGATGGTGTTGATCACCAGCGCGGGCGATGCGATATTCTGAGATGAACCTACCGCGCGGAATTCAAATTTGTTGCCGGTGAAGGCAAAAGGGGATGTCCGGTTACGATCGGTGTTGTCTTTGCTTACATGAGGCAGAGAGGATATTCCCAGATCGATGATTTCCGCGTTGGTCGCGCCGGCGACTCTACCCTTTTCGATGTCTTCCAGAATTTGCGTGAGCTTTTCCCCGAGAAAAACGGACATGATTGCGGGCGGAGCCTCGCCCGCGCCCAGACGCAGGTCGTTGGCGTATGACGCGATTGACGCGCGCAGGATGTCTGCATGTTTGTAAACGGCACGGACCGTCGCGATCAGAAACACCAGAAACTGGATGTTGTCCTCGGGGGTCGTGCCGGGATTGAGCAGATTATTGCCCTGGTTGTCGGCAAGCGACCAGTTGACATGTTTTCCCGAGCCGTTGATCCGGGCAAAGGGTTTTTCATGAAGAAGGGCCGCAAGATGATGTTTTTTGGCTACCTGGCGCAGTGTTTCCATGACAAGCTGATTGTGATCGACGGCGATGTTCGCCTCTTCATATACGGGCGCAATCTCATACTGGCTGGGGGCTACCTCGTTGTGGCGGGTCTTGGCCGGTATGCCCAGTTTAAACAGTTCCTCTTCGACATCGTGCATGTACGATGATATGCGCTCCCGGATGCTGCCGAAGTACTGGTCCTCCAGTTCCTGGCCTTTGGCCGGGGGCGCGCCGATGACCGTGCGACCACCCAGCACCAGGTCCTGGCGCTTGCAGTAGTAGTCCATGTCGATGAGGAAATATTCCTGCTCCGGGCCGAGGTTGGGGTAAACGCGTTTTATGTTTTTCGCTCCCAGAAGTTTCAGCATGGCCGTCGCGCTTTTATTCAGGGCGCGGATGGAGCGCAGATGAGGGGTTTTCTTGTCCAGCGCGTCGCCGGTGTAGGAGATGAAGACAGTCGGGATGCAAAGAGTTGTCGATATCCCGTTTCGTTTGATGAAGGCGGGAGAGGACATGTCCCAGGCAGTGTAACCGCGGGCCTCGAAAGTGGCGCGGATGCCGCCGGAAGGGAAACTCGAGGCGTCCGGTTCCCCCTGGACCAGTTGCTTGCCGGAAAAACGTTCGATGACCATATCCGGCCCGGCCGGGTCGGCAAATGCGTCGTGTTTTTCAGCCGTGATGCCGGTCATCGGCTGAAACCAGTGAGCGAAGTGAGTCGCCCCTTTTTCCAGCGCCCATTGTTTCATCGCCTCGGCAACGACATTGGCCGTGTCTTCGTTGAGGGTCTTGTCCTCGGTCATCGCCTCGAGGAATTTCTTATAAACGTTTTTGGGGAGTTTTTCCCTCATCTTGCGGTGATGAAAAGTATCCTCACCAAAATACTGGGACACGGGAATAAACTTTTCTTTTTCGATCGTATAATTTCTTTCCACCGCGACCGTCGGCTGTAATTTTTTCATAATATCACCGATGACAACTTAATATTTGATCTCACTTACTCTATCTGCCGTTTTTGCGCAAGCGCCCTGTGGGGTGGCATCAAACAGTGTAAGGAGGTGCGGCGTGAGGGTTAATAGGCGGCGTGCAGGGCGGAAAAGACCCTTTCCTGGGCGATGCGGCACACATCATCCACTGTTTTGCCGCTATAGTCGGCAATGGAAATAGGCTGATGAATCTTAACCTTGACCGGAACGCTTTTCTGCCTGGCGACTGTCTTGAGATTTTGCAGTAGGTTTTGATTTTTTTGCCAGACGATGTCATGATCAGTGCGGTAGCGGATGGTCACCGGCAGTAAAAGAGTGCCGTGGTTGAGTTCGACCGCTTTGAAAGCGCCGCGCTTGAAGGGGAGGGCATCTTTTGTCGAACCGGTGGTGCCCTGGGGGAAGATGGTGATTACTTTGCCGGTGGAAAGCCGGGCGACTTCCCGGATGACCTGCCGGCTTTCCCGTGGTGAGCCGCGCCTCACGAAAATTGTTCCGAGTTTGGCGGCCGCCCAGCCGATGACGGGATAGCGTCTCACCTCGTGTTTGCTTAAAAACACCGTTTTGTAAAGCGCCGCCATCAGAAAAATATCCAGCGCGCTGACGTGATTGGCAATGAGAATGATGCCTCTCCCGCCGGAGGGCGAAACGGGCAACGCATCGGCTGAGTCAACGCGCACGCGGTAAATCATCAGGCAGACTCTGGCGTATAATTGCAGAAGCTTCGGCCCCACTTTGTCGCGCCAGGGGAAGCAGGCGGCTGCAATGATCCAAAGGAGAAAGACCGCGATGAACGTTAACGTGACAAAGGCAATCAGCTTCAGCTTGCTCATTTTTTATGTCCGGCAGCAGCCGCTTTCGGGAGCGCCCGAGGTATTGTTTGTCTAACGGGAAAGTTTCATACACCAGCCCGCGGTTAAAATCAACCGGCCGGACAGGGGTAATTCATCGACGATAGCCCGCGAATCGGTAGGGTTTTTCCGAAACCTCAGGCGGCGCACCAGGATGTCAGCCATTGATTGTATTTACTTTTTCACCCGCGAAGGTTATTTTAATTT
>CAYWRV010000210.1:0-3142 GCA_964460865.1 uncultured Smithella sp.
TACTGACGACATTGCGGCTGATTCCGACCGTGCGTGACACATTCGCGCCCAGCGGCATTAAAATGGAAAATTACGACAAGGTTCCCAATTACTGGAACACGCCCGCCCACAACATCCGTAAGAGAACAGACCGGACACGCAGGTGTGACGCCTGCCATGAAAAGCGCACGAACTTCCTGACCAAGGAAACCCTTCTGAAAAACGGCTCCCGGGCCAACGAAGAATTGATTTTTGTGCCCAGGCCGATCAAAAAATAGATAAAGACAAAGGTTTATCCGGCACTATGGCCGGGGGCATCCAGGCCCCGGCCATAGTGGGTCTCCCGTCGGTAAAAAGGTTTTAACGCGGAAAGTGAGTTGTCTTCAATGCCCTCACCTTTGGTGATCGTACTGTTACATGGCGCTTTTTAATGTCGGGCCGAAATAAGCTTGCACTTCGGAAAGAATTGATGATGAACAGAGAAATGCTGCTTCCACGAAAGCTCGAAGAACAAGGCCGGGCTGATGAAATAATGGAAATTCTGGAGGGGTTGAAGGCCGGGATCAGGCCTGACACACAGCTGCAATTTCCGGTTATCAAATCCGGCCGCGCGCTCGAGCAGGCGATCAGGAAGGCGCGTCTGCAGCGGCGTGTCCGCCCCGGCTTTGAAGATATCGCCGATAAACTCACCTCTGAAAAAAAAGGGCTGACCCGGATGAGCGGGAAAACAGAAACGGTAGCGAAGGAGCGTATTTCCAGACTGCTTTTGTTCTCCAACGACGGAGCACAGCGACTGTATCGCCATATCGAACAGTTGTGCAAGCAGCACTATCCCCGAATTCTGGCCTGCCAGCTTGATATCGACGGCCGCAGCCTCGGGACACTGATCGCCGGAGATAAAGGGGCGAGGGGGAGCGGGATGAAAGTCATCATAATTGAACACAAAGACGCGGTTGCCGACATTTTGCTTGCAGTGCTGGAAGATACCCGGTCAAATGAGTCTGGGCCGACCTGAAATGACAAAGCCCCGGCCGTGATGATGTACACCAGACGGCCGGGGCTTTCTATTGTCGGGTAGCAGTCAATCTTCTGATAACCACGCGTTTATGACCGGCTTCAAGATCAGCCAGTGCTCAGCAAGTCAGCCCAAGGTAAATCTCCACCCCGTGGATCGGTTCGCTGCGAGCCACAAGCCATGGACTATTATTTTCCACCCCGATGAATCGGGCACCTCCGCCGCCCCCTTCGACGGGCTCAGGACAGGCTTCGACAAGCTCAGGGTGAACGGAGGACAAGAAGGATGCGCTTCGCGTTTTATTGACTGCTCTGGTGGTCCTTTATTGACCGTTCGTGCTGAGCTTTTATTAGCCGTTCATGGTGAGCCTGTCGAACCAGAACGGCAAGCCACTGGCTATCAGCTATCCTCCAGCCTCCAACCTTCCAATCCTCTAAACTTCTAATCATCTAACCCTCCAGCCCGTGGCGTGGCTCGCTATGAGCTACCCCTATTCTATCCCCTCCCTGTCGAGGATCATCCTGGCCGCCCGCCAGCCGTTCACCTGACAGGAGCCGACGCCATGCCACGCCTGCGTCCAGTTACTGGCGATGAATACATTGGGCACGGGCGTCGTATTGGGCATTTTTTCCCACTGGGCGGGTGTGACATCAAAGCCGTAAACCACACCTCCTCTGTTCATTGTATAGCGCTGAATCGTGCGGGGCGTGTAGCCTTCCTTGACTTCAATGTTTTTCGAATCGGCGAGTTCCGGTATCACTTTGGCGGCAAGTCCGATGAGCTCATCAACTTTTTGTGCTTTCAGCTTTTCATAGGCCGCCCGGTCCTCCGGCCAGTAGGCAATGTCGGAATAGGCATCAAGCTTTACAACCGACTTGCCGGCGGGGGCGTAAACCGGGTCGCCGAGATTACTGTAGATGGTGATGGCAACCGAGCCGTTTTGGAAATCCCCCTTCATCATGGCTTCATAATTTTTGATGCTGCTCCGATGGGCATTGTAGAAAATTTCCGTGTCCTTATAACCTCGTTTGGCCAGATCGATGTTAAGCCCCAGGAAGACGCCGAACAGTGAGTTGGCCGGTTTCAAAGATTCAAGCTTTTCCAGGTATGCACGAGTCATGTTTTCCTTGCCGATGAGCCGGTAGGCCAGCTGGTAGGGGTCTGTGTTGGCGACGATATAGCGCGCGGTGTACGTCTGGCCGGTCGCCGTCCTGACGCCTGTGGCTCTGCCGTTATCCATGAGTATTTTGGTGACAAGTGTGTCGGTTTTTACCGTGCCTCCCAACTCTTTGATGCGGGCGGCATAGGCATCGGAAAGGGCCTGGGAGGATCCTTTGATATGCCAGGCCCCGTCGGTGAGATAACTTTCGGTAGCCGCCATAAAAAGCAGGGCGGATTGTTTCTCCACAGGTGCCCCGTAATAGACCCACAACTGGGAGACGACCGCTTTGATATCCTCGTCCCGGAAACATTCGTCGAGCAGCTCCTTGACGGTACGGCTTTTCCATTTGAGGAATGTTCTCTGGCGCAGGGGAACCATCGCCCTGGTCAGCGTGCCACGGACTGAACCATAACGGAACAGATCACGAAGTTCCATCAGCTCATTGAAAAGGGATTCACAAAGAGCATGAAACTTATCGATGTTGTCCGCCTCCGCGGGCCACTTCTTTTTCAGCTCGCTTTTAAAACCGTCCCAGTTTGGAGGCAGCGTGATGTCCACGCCGGGGAAGACGGACCGGTAAAGGTGGGGTACTTCGTAGAGCTGGGCTTTTTTGTCCACCCCGGTCGTCTTGAGCAGCTGGTACAGGCCGCGGTCTTTTTTACCGGGCCCGCCTCCGGCCATTTCATGCAGCGCCGCATCGAAGACGAATTCGCCACGGCTGAATCTGGTTGTGCTGCCGCCGACGATGTTGTGTTTCTCCAGAACCAGTACCTTTTGTCCTTTGACGGCCAGATGAGCCGCCGCGGAAAGACCGCCCATGCCGGCGCCGATAACAATCACGTCATAATCGGTTTTTACAGCCGGCTGATTTTGCTGTGCTGCGCATCCGGCCAGTAAAAAGATGAAGATGGTCAGAATAATTATAGGGTATGTTTTTTTTACTGTTGGAAATCTCATCCGGCACCTCCTGAAAAAATATTGTTTGG
>CAYWRV010000211.1:0-3095 GCA_964460865.1 uncultured Smithella sp.
AACAATATATCACAAAAAACATATCATGGCTATATTTATTTGCCGCGGCAATAATGATCACCCCTCCGTCCACATAAACATCGTTCCGTTTGCCATTCCTTATGGCAGCAAAAAATAACGGGATCGACATGCTGATTCGCACTGCATCAGCCAATGCCATGTTTTGATGGCGCTCGGCGGAAAAAACCTCGGCGTACTCTGTCGAAAGATTTGTGCCTGTAACATATAAGTCCGGTTTTCCGGAATCTTTTAAATCTTTAAAGGTCGCTTTCTTTTCACCCATCTTTTCTTGTATCAATTCTTCTATCCAGCCCAAAAAATAATCGCCTCTGTTCCATCCGAATTTTTTGATGAGACGGTTGACATCTCTTATAATGCCAAACGAATTGTCCATGAATTTTTTGAAATCGGTCGAGTTAAGGATATCGCGCTGTTCCCGAATGGAATATCCCAGGGCAAACAAAAGAGCATTGATCGCTCCGGCGCTTGTCCCGCCGACTCTTTTGATTCCGGCCAGATACCCGCGCTGCTCCAGAATCTGCATCGCCCCTATGTACGCAATGCCTTTGACTCCACCTCCTTCAAAAACTAAATTCCTGAACTGTGCTTTCATGCCCTACCTCCATGGTTAAAAGCCGACAAAGTGTTTCGGTTGAAAGTTTTTATTTCTTCTATTGTAAGGCTATTGATGTTGGTTCTTTATCTGTGGAAAATTATTTTTCAGCTCTGATTAACTCCTTGTCCCAGGCAACTGGAGTATTTGCCGAAAGTCGCCAAAGAGCTGGGCGAAGCCGCCGCTGCGGCAAGGCCGGACCTTACAGAAAACCAAGTTCCCGTAGAATATCGCGCACCAGCCGGGCGTCCTTCTCATCTACCAGAAGGCGCGGTCGGGCGCCGGCGGCGATGAGAAGATTGATGTTTTCTCCCTGAAAGAAATAGCGAATGTCCCGGGCATCAAGTACGGACTTGATCACGGCGATTTCACCCGGATTGTATGTGGAGAAGACTTCAATCATCTGCAATGCCGTCCGACTTTTACTTAAAAGCCGGGTGGCGGCGTGAAGCCGCCCAATATTTTTTCCATTTTTACCGCCAGATCAAGCGTTGTGGCATCTTCCATATACGGCCCCATGATCTGAATCCCCACGGGCAGATTCGCTGGCGTTTTCCCCGCCGGAATGATCGTCACCGGCAGGCCGGCCAAAGTGGCGGGAGAAATCCATTTGAACGCCTCGACGTAATAGCGAAGCCTGTCGGAGGCTTCTATGATACGTCCCCACATGTTGCGCTCATGGTTGTGCGGGAAGGCCGGCACGCAGTTGGCCGGCATCAAAAAAGCATCGTATGTTTTAAAATACTCCTGCCAGGCCAGACGTGATTTTAATCTTTGGACGCTCAATTCCGTCCAGGCCTTGTGGGAAATCGTCAGTCCTTCCACGAAACGTCTTTGTGTTTCTCCGAAAGGCATGAAGAAAAGCATCTTCATCATCTGTATGACTGAATCAGTGAAGGCAGGTGACTGTGAAACATAGGCGGCCAAAAGACTGAAGTATGTGTCAAAAAAATCTGAAAAGACGATACCGTCCGGCCAGCCTTCTTTGAGCTTCACACCTTTTTTCCGCAAGGCCCCGATTGCGTCGCCGATGATGGATTTTATTTCGGGATGTACCGGGCAGAAAGGATCGTCGGTGACAAAGCCCACTTTGTAATCGGCAAGGGAGCTTTTGCGTGGCCCCGGCAGACGCAGACGATAAGCGGCGGCATTTTCGGGAGCCGGCCCGGCAATGATGTCCAGCTCAAGTTTCAGATCCTCCGCCCAGCGCGCCATCGGGCCCACGACGGCCAGGTCATTTAGTCCCTCCAGATTGATTCGCTCATCCACCGCCGAAGGCAGGGGCGGTATCGCCCCCTGGAAGGTGACAAGATTCAGTGAGGATTTATGGCCGCATGTGCCGCAGAAGTTCGACGGTGTGCGGATTGAACCGGCGAGGTCCGCCCCCAGTTCCAGAAATCCCAGACCGGCCGCAAGCGCAGCTGCGCCGCCTCCGGTGGAGCCGCCTGAAGTTTTGGTCAGGTCCCAGGGATTGTTGGTCGTTCCAGTGACCTTGTTGTAGGTTTGAATGTCACTTGCCCCGATGGGGGTGTTGGTTTTTCCCACAATAATCGCGCCGGCATCCAAAAGCCGCTGCACAGTGACGGCATTTTCCCTGGGAACATAATTTTCCAGTTCACGAAACCCGCAGGTGGTGGCGATCCCTGCTGTCCTGAACTGATCTTTGATGACGATGGGCAGGCCGTGAAGCGGGCCCAGGCTCACCCCTTTGGCTTGAGCCTCATCCGCCCGGCGGGCAAGCTTGAGGGCTCGATTTTCGTTTAGCGTCACAAACGCGTTGATTTTTTCATTGTGTTTCGTGATGCGCCTGAAGACATGCTTGACCAGCTCCGTTGATGAAATGGCACCTGTCCTGATGGCTTTGAGGGCCTGTCGGGCGGAGCCGAAATCAGGATCGAACTTTATTTTTGCGGAAGGTTTTGAAATTGTTTTTTTCATGCTGGAAGGCCTCCTTCTGAAGGATTGCGCATGATGACACGCTTTAGCGTCCATTTCCACCGGTTTTTTGTCTGTCATTTGAAATTCATTTGCCTGTCATCAGGTGGCGTATGTGTCCCAGACCGGTCAAAGAATGAAATAATATTGGAAAATTTAATTGCCGCTCCCGGTTCTAAACAACTTCAAGGCAGCCTGGCCACTTGGTAAAACCCCGGTAAATCGTATTGCGACCCGGTGTTACGATTGATGTATGCCTGTTTAGAATGATCGGCGGTTTGGGTCGGACGAAGCAGATACGACCTACTTCCACTCTTCCGGCTTCACGTTAAAAAAAATATTGACATTAAGCATTTCCCGCGCTTAAGGGGTATGCATTTCAACACATTAACATCATTATATATTTTAGTAGGGCGCGTATAAAAGTTCTAAAGAAGCACCATCAGGCGGCCCTCGCGAAAGGCACAGGCTATGGATACTTCTGCAAGAGGTTCAGACGGAACTTTCGCCAATAGATCGTTCTAATCGCTGAAAACCTTAACAGGCG
>CAYWRV010000212.1:0-2971 GCA_964460865.1 uncultured Smithella sp.
GGTAACCGCTCCGGCTACATTGACGAAACATTGGAAACTTACGTGGAGATCCCCTCCGACCGGATAGAATTTGATAAGGCTCCGCAGATGAAGGCGCGGGAAATTACGCACAAAGTTATTGAACTGCTTAAATCCGGTTCCTACCGGTTCGGAAGGCTGAATTTCCCCAACGGCGATATGGTCGGGCATACCGGCTCCACCAAGGCCGCCATTCAGGCGGTGGAAACGGTAGATGCCTGCGTGGGCGAGCTTCTGGAAGTTATAAAACATCTCGGCGGCATCGCCATTGTCACCGCCGATCACGGCAATGCCGATGAGATGTTTTCGGTGGACAAAAAAGGCGGGAAGTCCGTCAAAACCGCACACAGCCTGAATCCTGTGCCGTTTGTTATTTTTGACCCTCAATTTTCCGGCGAGTACCGTATGGCGGACCTTCAGGAAAAAGGTCTCGCCAACATTGCCGCAACTGTTTTGAATCTGTTAGGTTATGAAAAGCCGGACGATTACAATCCTTCGCTTATTGAAATGACGAATGGATAGAGGATGCCGGTCGAGCCGGCACGGCGAGTGATTCTCGTCCCGCCCCATAGCCCGGGAAGCCACCTCTGCTTTATGGCTGTCAGGCACCAGGATAATTCAGATGAAGTTTACGCTTATTTTGGTAGTTTATGATCCGGGAGATCTTTTCACTCATTCGCGGGCTCTTCCCGTGGCGTTCGAGAGTATTTTTACACTGGAAGGTGACCCGGATATTGTGGTCGCAAACAACACAGACCCTGCCGAATCACCCCGAACGGCCGCCTATCTGAAAACCCTGCCTGCCTCTTATCCAGGTGTCCGGCTGATCGAACACGGGCGTAATTACGGCTGCAGCGGCGGTTTCAACCGCGCGGTTCGCGCGCTGGCGGATCCGGGAGACATTCTGGTTTATGTATCCTGTGACGCTCTGATTGTGGATCCCAAAGTGCTTTTGAAAATGGCCTGCGTATTTAAAGCAAAAAAAAAGGTTGGCGCGCTTCACCCTATGAGTGCGTATGAAGATTTCGGAAAGGCCAATGTCAGCCGCGCCTGGTCCTATGACGTTTATCTGGAAGAACTTGATCGAGCCGGTAATGATCCGGAGAGCCTGACTGATGAACCGCACGAGGCTATTAGTATTGTATTGGGCGATATCGCCAGACGAAAGCCGGGCAGGTTACGCGGCCCGCTGCCGCAATTGCCTTTGACGTTTTATGCCGTGCGCCGGGATTTGTTTTTGAGCCTGGGCGGCTTTCAGGAAGAATTTATCGCGGGATGGGAAAACATTGATCTAGCGTTCAGGATGTACAAAAAAGGGTACCATTCGTGTATTATGGAGAACACCTTCGTTTTTCACAGACGTTTGTTGTTTCGGATACTGGGCCAGGCGGGTAAAAACCAGCAGCTTATAAGAGATGTCGAAAGCGGTGAAAATGTCTGGAATCGCCTGTGGGATGGTGTCCCTCCTGCAGATGCCTGGCGTGATCTGCGGCACGGAAAAATTTTCCACAGGGGGTTTTTGCGCCCGGGGCGCCTGTTCATGCAGTATTTGAAACGCAAATGGTTGAAGGTGAGAGGATTGGATGATTAGATGATCAGAGAGTCGGGGAATTGGATAAAAGGCTGCAGGATGCAGGCGAGTAGTCATTTGCCCGATATGTGTAAAAACATGTTTCCCCGGTCTTTTGTGCCGTATGGGCTAAATCAGGGAAAACGCGAGGTTATAATATGTTGATTCATGGCCGTGAGTTTCAAATCGCATCGCTCGACGAGATTCATTTCAAGATTGTGGACCTTGTCAAAGATAAACCAAAAGGAAAGGTGCTTGATTTTCCCGCCGGAACAGGCAGGCTCTCGTGGATGCTGCACAACGAGGGATTTGCGGTCACGGCCGCTGATATCGGTACCGGCTCTTTTCGTAATCCGGAAATTCCGATTTTTCAGGGAGACCTGGACGGGAAGTTCCCTTTTGAAAATGAGTTTTTTGATTACGCCTTCTGTGTTGAAGGGCCGGAACATGTCGAAAATTTATACCATACCTTTCGCGAGTTTTCCCGTGTGTTGAAAAAAGGCGGTCTGATGGTGTTGAGCTACCCCAATTACTCGCACCTGGAGGCCAGGTTGAGAAATGTTTTTTATGGGATTCTGGAGCCGGTTGAACCACGTGCCGGCACCGGGAGGAAAAACAATGGCCACATTAACAGGCCGGCCTTCGCTCTTATGAAAATGGCGCTAAATTATGCGGGTCTGGAAATTGAGTCTGTGACGAGTGAGAAAACGAAACGCAGTCAGCTTCTGCTTCTTCCCCTGGCCTGGGCAATTTTTCTTTTCACGAAAATAAAAGGAGAAAAAGGAAGGAGCAAATACTGGCTGGATGAATCTAATTCCTGGAACGTGCTCATGGGCGGCAACTCCCTGATTGTCAGCGCCCGCAAAGTTTAAGCCTTGTCAGGTGAATAAGCCTGCTTTTTATGCGCCCGCCGCCTCGAGCGAGGTGACAAATTCGATTTCCCGGGGGGCCTTGTAAGAGGAGAGGTATTCCTTGCAGTAGCGGATGAGCTCCTTTTCGTCTGGCCGATGCTCCTGCCTCAAAACCACACTTGCTTTAACGATTTCACCGCGCATCAGGTCTTCCTTGCCCGCCACGAGAACATCCGCCACGGCGGGATGAAGTCTGAGCACATCTTCCACTTCCTGCGGATAGACATTAAATCCGCTGGTGATGATCATTCTTTTTTTGCGCCCGGTCAGAAAAATATATCCTTCCTCATCCATATGTCCCAGATCTCCGGTGTAGAGCCAGCCGTTTTTGATGACGGTCGCGGTGGCTGCCTCGTCTTTATAGTAGCCCTGCATGACATTGGCGCCACGGATGATAACCTCTCCTGTTTCATTACGCGGCGGCTCACGGCCCTCATCATCGACGATTTTAATGTCAATGCCGTCCAAAGCC
>CAYWRV010000213.1:0-2936 GCA_964460865.1 uncultured Smithella sp.
ATATTTTTGTCGTCAGCCGCAAGCTGCTTGCCCAGTATCTGGAGATGGTGGAAGCTTTTTACGAGGACTGACACAATGTTTCATCCTTCACGCTCCAGAAGCTCCGGCCAGGGAAGAGTGGGGAAGACCCTGGTCAGGGGATGGTCGTCGTCGACTGCGTGGTAGTCGAGTTTTTCGAAAGAGTTTTTGGCGATCCGGTAAACATTGGCTGGTTCCACCACCTCGTCTTTTGTCCCGTGATAGATGATCACCGGGATTTTCAGTTTTTGTTTTACCGCCTTTTCAAATCCTTCAATGTTAAGAGCAGGGGCAAGAAGGACAAGCTTTTTTATGCGTGCTTCATTGTCCAGGGCGTAACTGGCCGCCATCAGCCCCCCGTAGCTTGACCCCACCAGGATCAGGTTTTTTTTGCCCCGAAGAATTGTTTCGAGTTTTTCCATCCTGGCCCGAAAGCCTCCCGTGTAGTCCTCGATGATCATCTGAGGGTAAAATTTCCTGAAATATTGCGCTTTGTTTCCCTGCGACGTGCTTTCCAGGCCGTGAATAAAAACGAGCGTACTTTCCATTGTTTTTCCTTCCTTGCCTTTCTTTCCCCTGTTTTCATGTCAATTTAATATTGCCCGGATTATGCCATTGTGTTAGATGCTGTCAACCGTAATTTCGGTTCACAGGAGATTGTATATGGCTTTGGTACTACCTTTTCGGGCAATTCGTCCGGCGCCTCAATTTGCCGCCAGGGTGGCGGCCCTGCCCTATGATGTGATGACGAGAGAAGAGGGGATAAAGGCGGCAGCAGGAAACCCTTTAAGTTTTCTTCATGTGGAAAAATCGGAAATCGACGTGCCGGACGGCACATCTCCCGACGACATGATTATTTACGAAGCGGCAAGGAGAAACTTTGCTAAATTAAAAAATGACGGCATCCTCCGGCAGGACGACTCCGCCTGTTATTATATCTACCGCCAGCAGATGGGCGGGCAGATACAGACGGGAATTGTCGGCGTCATGAGCGCGGCGGAATATGATGAAGGAAAAATCAAGAAACACGAACTCACCCGGCGGGATAAGGAAGAAGACCGCACCAGGCACGTGGATTATGTCAACGCGCAGACCGGGCCGGTGTTCATAAGCTACAGGGCGCGTCCGGTCATAAATGAAATCGTGCAAAAAGTTGCGGCAGGCGAGCCTGAATATGATTTTACAGCCGACGACGGTGTGAGGCACACGGCCTGGATGGTGGATGAGGGGCAACAAATAGAAACCATCAAAAGCGAATTTACTCGCGTTGACGCCCTTTATATAGCGGATGGCCACCATCGTGCCGCAGCCGGTGCAGCCATAGCTCGCAAAAGGCGCTTAAACGGCCGGCAGCAGGAATCGGATATGGTGCTGGCCGTATTTTTCCCTCACGACCAGCTTAAAGTTATGGACTACAACCGCGCAGTCCGGGACTTACGCGGATTGAGCCCCGAGGAATTTAAAGACAGAATCAGTGAACGCTTTTCCGTATCCGAAAATTTTGTCGCGAGATCTCCTGAACGAGTGCATGATTTCGGAATGTATCTTGCGGGCAAGTGGTATCGCCTCACCATCAAAGAAGGTGCCTACGATGCCAGGGACCCGGTAGCCAGCCTCGACGCCGCCATTTTGCAGGATCATCTGCTTGCGCCCGTCCTGGGAATTGAAGATCCGCGCACCGATGAGCGGATTAAATTTATCGGCGGCATCCGGGGGATGAATGAGCTGGAGAAACTTGTCGACAAGGAAGGATACGCAGTCGCCTTTTCACTTTATGCTACCAGCATGGAACAAATCATGAAAGTTGCGGACGCAGGAGCCATTATGCCGCCCAAGTCCACCTGGTTTGAACCGAAGCTGCGCAGCGGGCTTTTCGTCCACAGAATTGAATAGGAGACGTGGTTTGTGGTTAACAATGCAGGCGCGAAGTATGCGTCATGCCGGATGGAAAAAAATAAGGAGGGAATGATGAACAGGGGCAAGATAAAACATTTGGTACTTATTTGTCTGGTGCTGTTTTTGGGCCTTTCCGGCTGTGCCACCACGGGGATTTACTCTGTTGAAATAAATTATGACGCGGCGGGCGCGAATGTTCCGGTCTTTTTGAAACCTGCCCATAAAGATCTGCAATCCATCATTCATGTCGTCGAATTTACAGATGCACGTAAAATCGAAGATCCGCTGGTCATCGGGCGGGTGATTGAAAGTAATGGTGCGAAGGTCCTGGTTTTCCCCAGACATACCCGTCCGACGCTGGCGGTTGCCGAAGGGGTGAGGCAATACCTGCGTAAAGCAGGCTACAATGTCTCCACAGTCGGCCCGAAATGGGACTTGCAGGAGTCAACGATGCAGCAGGCAGTTACGGGAAAACTGCTCATCGGCGGCGTGATTGAGGAAATGGAAATCAACTGCCGCAAATCATTTCCCACCAATACCTATACAACGAAATTAAAGATGACCATTTACCTGGCGGACTCCGTCAATAAAAGAATTGTAAACCATGTTGCGGTTCAGGGGACGACTACGCTTGACCATGTGCTGTTTTCCGAGGGCAGGTTGGGTGATCAGGCGGCTCTGGCCATCGGCGATGCCGTTGAAAAAGTCTTTGAAAAAGAAGAACTGGCAAATGCGATGCGCCAGATTCTCCAGAGGTAGAGACATCCAGCATAAAACACGCGGCTTGCAGATAAAGAAAACACTCCCCCCGCCGTTCATACTGACCGTTCGTGGTGTGTTTTAACTGACCGTTCGTGGTGAGCCTGTCGAACCACGCTTAGCTGTGAACATTACAACCCGTTCGTGCTGAGCCTGTCGAAGCATGAACGGCGTACCATGAACCACGAGCTAATCGCCAGCCACCATTCATCTAACCCTCCAACCCTGTAACCCTCTAATCTTCTAAACCTCTAAACCTCTAA
>CAYWRV010000214.1:0-2930 GCA_964460865.1 uncultured Smithella sp.
CTTTGAGGGCGTTGCGGCCACCTGTAATGCTTTCGTTTTTGTCCGCAAAAAGAGGAAACGCCATCAAAAGACAAATCAGAGCCATCACATGAACCGCCTTTTTCTTCATCGTGTTTTGCTCCCCGGATCCTTCGCTCCGGTAATTCAGCAATGGATGTGCCAGATCGTCAGCGCGGCTGCGAAACTTCTATTTACCTGTAATCACAGACAATTAAATCGTGGTGGAAAACACGGACGAAAAATGCAATTGCAAAAACGGGGCAGAATTCCCCGCAGCTGGAGAATTATTCATCATTGAGCATTCCCGGTTCAGGGAAACTTAACCGGCCAGGCGACGGTAGATGCGGCAATGCAGGTAAAAGAAATAAGACGCCCAGCCGCCCAGGCGCAGGAGATTTTTGGCAAGCGCACGGACATCCTCCTGGCGGGATACTTTGGGGTCGGCCAGGTAGATCGCCAGCAGGCCGCGGACAATCAGGCGGTGAAATTTTTTATCGGGCAGGCCTTCCACACTTGAAAGCGACTGAAGGTAGAAGTGCTCAAATCGTGCAGACATAGCGGCGGCGCTCTCGTAGTAGCTACAGAAATTCAAATCACCTTCCCGGCGATCCTCTTCCTGGTCTATTAAATAATCCAGCAGGATATGCAGACCCTGCACCCAGGGGAAATAGGCGTTTTTGATTTTTTCCACAAACTCCGGTTGTGCATCCGGATTCAACAGATGAGACACAATGCAAAAAATTCCCAGTGTTGAACCGGTGCAGGCGGAAAACTCATACCAGGTCATGGGCGGCAATCCATCTTTGTGGGCTGTGAACCAGGAACTAAGAAGCGGTATCCGCTCGTCCTTTTGTACATGCTTATAAACCTGCAGATCGATATAAAGACCTGCCAGCTCCAAAAGCGTTTCCCTGGCCTGCGGGTAGCCATCGAGCCTGTCCAGCACCTCGCGGCAGGCCTGTACCAGCGCCGTCAGATAGCCACCATCATTGTTTTCCCGTCGGAAACGGTAATGATCCGTCAGCCGCCCCTCCCGCGTCAGGGCCTGCTGCATGGATTCATGCAGAGCGCGAAAATCATCCGGCTCCTGAGATGTGCTGCGGTCGCAAAGATTGTCCAGATAATCGCTGATAGTCTGATATGCGACAATAAATTTTACCGCATCACGATATCTGCTGCCGGCGATGAGACCGCAAAGCGCCCCTCCTTCACAGTGAAATCTTTTAGTCTCCAGGCTGGCTTTTGCCTGCCCGCGCAACTCGTCGTCGGGGATCATAAGCGCCTTTTCTTTCCAGACACCAAGCCAGTGACGTGTAACTGGATGAACCTTCATCACCGCATCGGTGGTAAGAGATATGAGGCCTGCGGGTGTGCGCGGCCGCTTTGAGCTGTACAATACCATTTAGCCTTTGTCCCCGGTTTTCTTTCGCGCCAAGCTTTAACACAGCGGATGCTCTATCTCAACCTGATAAGGCAGTCTCAAATTGCCGTCTCAGATAATCTGTGATAGCAAATGAGTTCATGGTGACGCGATGAGTCCTGAAACTCCTACAGATGTCGATATTTTAGTGATAGGCGCAGGAGCGGCCGGCATGATGGCGGCAGGCAGCGCCGCCTGTGCCGGTGCGCGGGTGTTGCTTGTGGAAAAGACCGATCAGTGCGGCAAAAAGATACTCGTAAGCGGTAAGACTCGCTGCAACCTGACCAACAGCGCAGAACTCACACAGTTTATTTCCATGTACGGGCCCAACGGCCGCTTTCTTCACAGTGCGTTTTCCGTTTTTTTCCGCGATGAGCTTCTGGCTCTTTTGGAAAAACAAGGGCTGGCCACAAAAGTCGAGCGGGGCGGGCGGATTTTTCCCCTTTCCGATAACTCACAAGACGTAGTGCAAGCGCTTGGCAAATACATGGCTGAAAGCCGAGTGCGTGTTTCTTTTAACCAGGCCGTCAGGGCGATTGTCCCGGAAGGGTCCGCGAGATTTACCGTCCGCTGTGCCGCGGGTGATATTCGTGCAACGTGCGTCATTGTAGCCACCGGAGGCGCCTCCTGGCCTGCCACCGGCTCAACTGGCGACGGCTACGAGATGGCAAAAGCGCTCGGCCACACCATCGTGCCGCTCAAGCCGGCGCTGGTACCGCTTTTGGTCACCGAGGCGGAGCTTGCCAGGTCGATGCAGGGCGTGTCATTGCGAAACGTCAGGGCCACCGCGTTTTCCTCAACGGCTGCCGAGGCTGACGAGTCACTTGTCCCCTCCTGTGATTCCGGACGGGGAGAGAAGAAAAAACCGCGCCCGCCCGTACTGGAAAGCCGTTTCGGCGAGATGATCTTTACACACTTCGGACTCGGCGGCCCGATCATCCTGCTTATGAGCCAGGCGGTGGCAAGAGCGCTGGACGTGGGCCCTGTGTCCATCCTCATCGACCTCAAGCCGGCTCTCGGCCGCGATCAGCTGAGCCGGCGCCTCATTGCCGACCTGGACCGTTTCGGCAAACGGAAAATCGGCTCTATTTTAAAGGAATACCTTCCGGCCAAACTGATTGAGCCTCTGCGGACGCTCGCCGGCATCGACGCGGACAGCCGCGCAAATCAGATCGATGCAGCCGCACGGGAGAGTATCATCGATCTCTTCAAGGCCCTGCGCTTCAACATCACGGGAACGCTCCCCCTTTCCAGGGCAATCGTCACGGCAGGCGGCGTTCACTTGAAACAGGTCGATCCGCGCACCATGGCCTCCCGCATTCAGCCGGGCTTGTTTTTCTGTGGCGAGGTGCTGGATCTGGACGCGGACACGGGCGGGTATAATCTGCAGGCCGCCTTTTCCACCGGCTTTGTGGCCGGCCAAAGCGCGGCGCAATATGCACTCCGACACCCCTGAGCCGGATGCGTCTCATAAAAGATCATCCGGAAGAGTTGCGCCCGGAGCCGGGTT
>CAYWRV010000215.1:0-2916 GCA_964460865.1 uncultured Smithella sp.
TGCATGGATTCGATGGTGGCCAACTACACGGCCACAGGAAGGAAAAGGCGCCACGACGACCTCACGCCAGGCGGCGAAAACAACCGCCGCCCCGACCGGGCCTGCCTGGCTTATGCCAACCTCATCCGCCGCTACTATAAAAACACCAGACCGCTGGTACTGGGCGGGCTGGAAGCGGCAATGCGCCGTATCGCCCACTACGATTACTGGTCTGATTCCGTACGCCGCTCGATCCTGTTCGATGCGCGGGCGGATATTTTAGCCTATGGCATGGCGGAACGGGCGGTTCTGGAAATTGCCGGACGCCTGAAAGCGGGCGAGGACCTGAAAAACATTCGCGGCACATGCACAATCGAGGACGCCGCGCCTGAGAGCTACGTGCAATTGCCTTCACATGAAGAAGCCGCTTCCGATAAAAAGGCTTTTGTGCGGATGTTCAAAATATTTTCCGCCAACAACGATCCGGTCACAGCCTCAGGGCTCTGCCAGAGGCATGCCAACCGTTTTCTGGTGCATCATCCCCCCGCGCCTCATTTAACGCCCGGTGAACTCGACACGATTTACGGACACCCCTACACACGGCGCGTTCATCCCTTCTACGCCGCCGGGGGCAAAGTACGGGCCATGGATACCATATCCTTTTCTCTGACCACGCACCGCGGCTGTCTGGGGGAGTGCAACTTCTGCTGCATCGGCCTGCACGAAGGCCGGGCCATCATCAGCCGCAGCGAGGAATCCATCCTGGCCGAAGCCCGGCTCATCACATCGCACCCGGATTTTCGCGGCTATCTGACGGATGTGGGAGGCGCCACGGCCAATATGTACGGAAGCGATTGCAGACGCATGCACACAAAAGGAAGCTGCCCTGACAGGCGATGTCTTTACCCGCGGGTTTGTCCTTCATTGAAGGCGGATCATTTACGTCATCTGAAGTTACTGGAACGCCTTGGCAAAATACCGGGCGTCAAAAAGGTCTTTGTCGCATCGGGACTGCGCCATGACCTGATTTTGGCAGATAAAAAAAACGGTGTGCGCTACCTCAAAGAGCTGCTTTTAAGCCATACCTCCGGACAGATGAAAATTGCGCCCGAGCATACCTCTGGCCGTGTTCTGGCGCTTATGGGAAAACCTTCCGAAGAAAGCCTGATCAATTTCAAAAAACTCTTTGACGACCTCAACAAGGCGGGTGGAAAAAAGCAGTTTCTGACCTATTATTTCATTGCCGCTCATCCAGGGTGCAGCATGGAGGATATGCAGCGGTTGAAGACCTTTACGGCACGAAAACTAAACACCACGCCCAGGCAGGTACAGATCTTCACACCTCTTCCCTCTACCTGGTCGGCTCTCATGTATCATACGGGCCTCGACCCGGTGAGCGGGCGCAGTATATTTGTTGAAAAAGACGCACGGGAAAAACAAAAACAAAAAGATACCGTCACAACGATGCAAAACAGACGACTCAGGTAATTCACCGCTGGCGAAAGCGGCCGCAGACATTCAGACCCTGCCGTAGACATCCTCTAGCCTCTCGATATCGTCCTCACCGAAGTAGGTGCCGGTCTGTATTTCGATGATGATTAAATCGACGTCCCCGGTGTTTTCCAGACGATGCAGGCTACCATGAGGGATATCGGCTGACGCCCCTTTTTGCAGGATGAGGGTTTTATCGTCAATTGTCGCCAGGCCGGTACCGTCAAGCACAAACCAGTGTTCGGAGCGCCTCTGATGGCGTTGCAGACTGAGGCAGCCGGCCGGTTTGACCGCTATCTTTTTTATTTTATACGCCGGTTCATCTTTAAGAATCTGAAAGTAGCCCCAAGGGCGGGTGATTATTTCTTCCATCTCGCCTGCGCTCATTTGAATTGTTTTTTGCTATCATACAATAGCGCAAATGGAAAGTCAGCTTTTGGATGCTGATATCGTCTCTGGCACGGCGGGGATTTTCTTGCCTCGCATTCATGGAGCAGTTATGATAATTCGCGTTCAGTGTGAAATAATGGATATGAACTATTCGATTGTCCGCAGCAGAAAAAGAAAAAAGACCATCTCTTTGCAGATCGATACTGACTCGCGCATAACCGTTTATGCACCGAGCTTTACGCCTGTCGGGGAAATCAGCCGCTTTGTGGAAGAAAAGCGAAGCTGGATCACAAAAGTCATGCGCCGTCAGTCGCTGCAAAGTACCCGTCGCATAGAAAAGCGCTACACCAGCGGCGAGTCATTCTACTACCTGGGGCGTGCCTGTCCGCTTGAGGCTTATTACGACCCGTTGGAAGAACGGGGGGTGACGCTGCGAAATGAATGTTTTTCCCTCAACTGCCCCGACGACCAGAGTATGAGAAAGTTCTATTTTGTCTGCTGGTATAAAGACAGGGCCATGCATCACATCAGCCGACGGCTTGAACATTACAGCTCCATGCTCGGACTGGCTCATGGGGGCTTCCGGATAACCTCGGCCGAAAGGCGATGGGGCTCCTGCTCGGAGCGTAATCGCCTGGCGTTCAGTTTCCGACTGATCATGGCGCCGCCGGAAGTCATCGATTATGTGGTGGTACATGAGCTGGCGCATATCCTGCAGAAAAATCACTCTTCAAAATTCTGGGACTTGGTGCTAGAGGTGTTGCCCGATTACCGGATGCACCGCCGGTGGCTTCGTGATAATGAGTACCGTTTTAATCTCTGAACCGGGGTTGGAAAGGACACGTGCGTTTTCGCATGGATATTACAGAAAACATTGAACTTACGCACCATGCACTTCTGGCAGAGCATTTCCGCCGGATGCATCTGAACGTTTCCGACTACACATTTACCAACGTTTATCTGTTTCGGAACATCAGCCGCTACAGCATCCGGACAAAATTCTGCGGGACATTTATTTCCGCCTACAACGCCAAAGGACAAAATTACATCATGCCT
>CAYWRV010000216.1:0-2842 GCA_964460865.1 uncultured Smithella sp.
TGAAGGGTCAAATACATCGAGATCTATCGTGATGTACAGATCTCCTCCGAGATCTGCACAAATTTCTTCCACCCAGTCGGGGTGGTCGAAGATATAATCCGCCCCATAAGACCTGACCCGGCTTGCCGGGAGAAAATCTGCTTCTTCCACGCTCATACTGCGGATGCCGGCCTGCACCAGTGTGCAAAATTCCTGAACGCGCCTCGCAACACAGGCATGACTGAAGGGTGATCCCTGATATGAGTCACGAAGGTCGGCATGAGCATCGAGCTGCAAAACGGTCAACTGCGGATATTTTTCCGCGACCGCCTGCACCGCTCCCAGAGTGATGCTGTGTTCACCGCCCAGTATCACCGGAATTTTGTTTTGAGCGACAATGCGGCTGATTTTCTTCCGGACGGCGGAGATGGTCTGCTTCGGACCGCGGGCGTCGACCTCTACCGGAGACGTTGTGTGAATGCCGGCCAGATATGTCTCTTTTTTCAGCTCCTCGTCGTAGAGCTCCATATTGCCGGACGCCTCGATGATGGCTGTCGGACCCCGGCGGCTGCCCGGCTGATAAGTGGAGGTCAGGTCATAAGGAACCGGCACGACGACAAAGCGCGCCTCGCGCATCGAAAACTCCGGGTATATACCGCCAAAATTCATATTCCTGAACCTGCCTTCTTCAGGCTAACGTCTCAAGCCTGACGCGCCGGATAATTTTCACCAATTTCTTTTTTATTAAAATCGAGGTTTTTTAGCACAAACGGAGATTCGTGTCCAGCAATTCGTCGAAACAAATAAATGTGGTTAAACACGGAGAATTTTTCGCCATCAAGACCTGTAGTAACTCATGAAAAATCGCCGGTTTTCATAGTAAACAAACGAGTGATGACTGATCCAGTCACCCAGGGCGATGAAAGTTTTTTTTCTCCCCCCGACATCAAAGTAACGCAAGAGCGGCTTATGGCTATGCCCCGTGATGACCGCGTCATATTCTCCGGAGAGCTTCCGCGTGGCGAAAGTTTGCATTTTTTCCGCCAGATAATCGCTTTGCCCGTCGTTCAGTCGTTTGCTCGCATTGGAGGTCGTGCTTGCCAGAAACCAGCGCAGGCGGGCGGAAATGAACTTCTGCAGATGGTAAAAAAAACGACTCCGCAGAAATTTACGAAACAGCAAGTAGGCACGGTCGGAGGAGTCGGCCGTATCCCCGTGAGAGATGAGTATCCGCAAACGGTCGAGCTCGATTGTCGCCCAATTTTCATACACGTTCATTCCCAGAAAATCCTGGAAGTATTCTTTCATGAAAAAATCGTGATTGCCCTCGCAAAAGTGTATGCTCACGCCGGATTTGTGCAGCTCGATCAGTTTGTTGATCACCGGCTGGAATTCGGGATAAATGTTGTTCCGCGAGCAAAACCAGAAATCGAAAAAATCCCCCAGAATAAAAAGATGATCGATTGCCGTTTGTCCCTTTCCTGCCGCGTCGTCATCGACCAGCAAGCGGATTTTACCGTCGAGCAGCTTTGAAAAAAACTCCATGATTAATGTGTAGCGCTCGTCGCCGGCGTGTTTCAAATGAACGTCCGATAAAAAAACCGCTTTCATATTCCCATCTGGATAAAATGTTTTTTATCTTTAAACAAATAAAAGTCCGACAGACCATGCTGCATTTTGACACAGCTGTCAAACGGAAATAACCATTTGATTCTTGTTTTGTAGCGTTATTTTTGCTATTTTGCCCAAGGCTTTATAATAGGATGATAAAAATGAAAAAAACACAAAATAAAAAGACAAACGGCAGACAGGCTGCCTTGAAGCGTGCCAGGGAAGTTCTGCGTATAGAGGCGCAAAGCATTTTAAATCTGGTTGACAAAGTAGATGGAAATTTCAGCCGGGCGGTTGACCTGATATACGGCTGCAAAGGAAGGGTCATTATCACCGGCATCGGCAAGTCCGGGCTTATCGGGCACAAAATCGCCGCTACGATGACCAGCACCGGAACACAGGCTCTTTTTCTCCATCCGGTGGAAGGTATCCACGGGGATCTGGGCATCGTCTCAAGGGAAGACGTTCTCCTGGCTATTTCCAATAGCGGTGAAACCAGAGAGCTGGCGCCGATCATCAGCTCGGTTAAGCACATCGGCGCACCCATAATCGCTTTCACCGGTGCTACCGGCTCTTCACTGGCCAAAAACAGCGATATTGTCATTGACGTATCCGTGGAAAAGGAGGCCTGCCCTTTCGGACTGGCACCTACATCGAGCTCCACTGCGGCCCTGGCCATGGGCGATGCACTGGCGATTGCGCTGATCGACAAACGGAAATTCCGTGAAAAAGACTTCTACAAATTTCATCCCGGGGGTTCTCTCGGCGCCAGATTGAGGGCGACCGTCCGTGACGCCATGGTTGTCGGCGAGCGCATCCCGCGCGTTTTTTCCGGCACACCCGCGCGTGATGCCATTGACGAGATCAACCGCATGAATGTCGGGTTTGTCATGGTGACTGACAAAAAAAAACATCTGTTGGGAATTCTCACCGACGGCGATGTCCGGCGGCATATCGGCAAAGGACTGTCCTTTGAGGGACGAACAGTCGATGAGGTTATGACCGCCGATCCCAAAACAATTCATGAAAGCGCATCACTTGCCGAAACAGTTGAGTTCATGCAGAAAATTGAAATTACATCGCTGGCAGTGGTAAGCGAAAAGAAAGTTCTCAAGGGATACGTTCACCTGCACGACATTTTCGGCAGAGGCGGGTCGGTAAACATTTCCCTCAATTATTAAAGCAAGGAGGCGACGCATGGCTCTTTATGAATTTGACGGCAAACGTCCACAGGTTCCGTCCGATTCCTTTG
>CAYWRV010000217.1:0-2841 GCA_964460865.1 uncultured Smithella sp.
CGCCGAATTCCACCACGCGCTTCTGGTGGCAGGAAGGGCAGAAATGGCGGCGCTTACACGAGAACGATAAAAGATATTCGTGTCCGCAGTCATTACATCTGACACGGGCGAATCCTTGATGCAAGTCGCCGCAGTCGAGGTATCGGTAGATCACTTTTTCGATATAAGGCCGCCAGAAACCGTAATCCCGGGAAAACCGGTCATCATAAATCTGCACGAAGGATTCAACGTAATCCTCCACGCAGGAATAATAGTCTGAGTCCTGCGGCCGCCGGGGGCGGTATTCCTTCGCCGTTAATGTCATGTCTTGCCCGATTCAAATTTGGGATGAGGCTGTTCTGATGGAGCAAGACCATAGTAGAACGTACGTTCTGTTGTCAAGCGGGAAAATATGAAGAGGTAAATTCAGAACCCTTTATAGAAGGCGTCTTTCATAAATCAAATCCTTGTATATTTGATAACCTATATGGAGCTTTATTATGGCGCATACAAATCACAGCGGGTTACGGCAAACGCTGCCAAGGTCAAAACGCTTGGTCAATCCATTGAGATGATGCCTGTTGATGTTGTTGTTGCCGAAACGTTTGGTATGATAAAGCGCCTTTAACAATTGAACCAGCATGAGAAAAAGTGACTCGGCTACCAGACACCCCATGAGGTCTTTTGTTTAACTAAACGTGGTGCACCTTAAACTGGAATTCACCCGTTTTCTTCTCTGTGAAGTTTATTTAAACAAATCTTTTTTAGAAATCTTAAGTCTTTTTTATTTTCATTATCTCTGTACCAATTTAGCCTTGGGTCATCAAAAACTAATCCATTGAATAATGAAAAATGATTTGATACGCTGTAATCAATAAAATTACCCGTTACTGATTCTTTAAAATAGACTGCTCACAGGTGCTTAAAATGAAGAAACCTGACCAGGCAAATCATGATTTGATCGCAGAAATATCCTCATTAAGGCAGAGAATTGAGGAACTGGAAAAATCAGAGATGGAGTGCAAGCGGGCCCAGGAGGCCCTGCGCGAGAGCGAAGAAAAATACCGGATCCTTCTTTCAGAATCACCTGATCCTACTTTTTCCTTCACCCCGGAGGGACAGTACAGATATGTCAACAAGGCCTTCGCCTTGGGAGTCGGCAAACCGGTCGAATACATTATCGGCAGGACGATCTGGGATGTTTTTCCCAAGGAGGAGGCGGACAAGCGTTTTGCACCACTGAGCCAGGTTTTCCGCACAGGGGTGGAAAAGGTCATTGAAGTGCGCGTTCCGCGCGCCGATGGAGACCGGTATTACGTAACGACAATCACGCCGATAAAGAATCTAAAAGGGGAAACGATTTCTGCGATCTGTTCCTCAAAAGACATCAGCGAACGCAAGCGCACGGAAGAAGCGCTGCGAGTCAGTGAAGAGCGATTCAAATCCATCGTCTCCACAAGCCAGGAGTGGATTTGGGCCACAGACACTGAAGGCCGTCACATATTCAGCAATCCCGCCGTTTTGACCATTCTGGGATATCATCCGGATGAAATAATCGGTCAAAGCGCGCTCCATCTCCTTCACAAAGAAGACGCTCCAAAGGTCGAAGACCTCCTGACTCGCTCAATTGAACAAAAAACCGGATGGCCAAACCTTGTTTTCCGCTGGCAACACAAGGATGGGACATATCGTTACCTGGAGAGCAATGCCGTACCTGTATTTGACAATACGGGTGCTTTGAAAGGGTTTCAAGGTTCCGACCGCGACATTACAGAGCGTAAGCGCATGGAAAACGAACTCAGCGAAAGCGAGGAACAGTTGCGCGTCTTGAGCGAGAGTATCGCCGACGGCATGGTTTATCAGGTTAATAGCGGCAAAGACGGGCGACAGCGAGTGTTTTCCTATCTGAGCCCCAAAGTAGAAGCCTTCCACGGCCTCAAGGCAAAAGACGTCAAGCGTAATCCTTCTCTCATTTATGATCAGGTTCAGGAACCCTACCGCGCCATTCTCGCGGAAGCTGAAGCCAGAGCCTTTGAAACCATGTCCAAACTGGAAATCGATGTTCCGGTCCAGCTTCCCGCAGGCGACGTCCACTGGCGCCGCTTTATCTCTTCGCCCCGCTCTCATTCGGACGGCAGTATTATCTGGGACGGCATTGAGCTGGACATCACCCGCCAGAGGCAGGCCGAGGAAGAACGGCTGCGCTTGCAGCAGCGTCTGCAGCACGCGGAAAAGATGGAAGCCATCGGAACACTGGCGGGTGGCGTCGCCCATGATCTCAACAATGTGCTCGGCATCCTGGTCGGCTATTCGGAACTGCTCCTGTCCAATATCCCCGAGGGCAGCCCTTTGCGAAATCACGTCGAAAAAATGATGAAGGGCGGCGTCCGGGCGGCGGCCATTGTCCAGGATCTCCTGACTCTGGCCAGAAGAGGCGTCCATGCCGAAGGCGTTGTTAGTTCTTAAACGGGCGCTCGCGCCACATCGCCGGCGGAACAACGAGGCACACACCGAGCAGCGCGCCGGGCGAAAGGCTTGTTTCGATTTCGGCGCAGGCGTTGACAAAGTCGTCCTGCTGTAAAAAGCCGACGGGGCTTGTCGCGTAAAAGAAAGAGACGCGCTCTACACGCGTCCGCGGCACTAAATTCAAAGACGACAGCGCGTATTCGATGTTCTTTTCTTTCTCTCCGATATTGGAGCCGAGTCCTAAGCCCGCTTTCATTTTCTTTTCCTCTTAATTTCGACCCCGCCCGCTTCAAAGTTCGCGGTTATCCTCGCTTCTGGCTTTTTGACCGCGGTTTTCACGCCGTACAGCTTGCCGTCTTCGTACATCAGCTCGTCTGCGCCGCGCTCGTCCTCCCC
>CAYWRV010000218.1:0-2840 GCA_964460865.1 uncultured Smithella sp.
TGGGTATTGATTTTATCGATGAGAGTGAAGTTCTGACTCCCGCCGACGAAGAGTGTCATATCGACAAAACTAAATTTTCCACTCCTTTTGTCTGCGGGGCGCGCAATCTGGGGGAGGCGCTAAGGAGAATCGCCGAAGGGTCGGTGATGGTTCGCACCAAAGGCGAGGCCGGCACAGGTAATGTCGTGGAGGCGGTGCGTCACATGAGGGCCGTCAATCGTGAAATCCGCCAGTTGACACAAATGCCGGTGGAAGAAGTGACCGGGTTCGCCAAAAATAACGGTCTGCCCTATGAGCTGGCGCTGAAAGTAAGAGAGCTGGGCCGCCTGCCGGTGGTCAATTTTGCCGCAGGCGGTATCGCCACGCCGGCTGATGCGGCGCTGATGATGCAGCTTGGGTGCGACGGGGTTTTTGTCGGCTCCGGTATCTTCAAGTCGGCCCAACCGGACAAGCGGGCCAGAGCAATTGTGAAAGCCACGGCCGATTTCCGCGATCCGCAGAAAGTATTGGAAGCCTCGATGGGCCTGGGCGAGGCGATGCCCGGGCTGGAGATCGGTCAAATTCCTCCTGAACAGGTTTTGTCCGCTCGGGGATGGTAAACCATAAGGCAGCGGGCAGCTTTTGCCGGGTTTCCCGACGAGCTGAGAATCAAGAAAGGCATTCAACTGTGGCCGGGCATGGACGTTAAATTTATCAATCCTTTTATTTACGCGACGATGGAAGTCATGGAAACGATGGCTTTTACTAAACCCGTTGCCGGCAAGCCATTTGCAAAAACAGATGAGGTCGCCCGGGGTGAAGTTTCCGGTATTATCGGCATGACCGGTGATGCCCTTGGCTCGCTGGCGATAAGCTTTTCCGAGCCCTGCATTATCGGCATCGTCGATAAAATACTGGGTGAAAAACATACGGAAATGAACAGGGCTGTGCTCGATGCGGTTGGGGAGTTGACCAACATGATTTCCGGCTCGGCACGCAAGAGAATGGAAAAAGACGATCTCAAAGTGTCCGCGGCCATCCCCACAATTGTTTTCGGCAGAGCCCATACGGTGCGTCATGTCGTTAAGGGCCCCAGCATTGTCATTCCTTTTAAAACCGATTTTGGAGAATTTGTCATTGATATATCTCTGAAGTCTAATATCAAGCAGATGCCCGTAAAAACACAGCCAGAGCCGGGCCCGAAAACTCCCTTTGACCCCAAGGCCCACAATCCGGCGGTTTTCGGCAGACCGTCCATGCCGGAGCCAGGACCGGACCTGCTTCAGCCGCAAATTGCAAAGGATCTGGGGCCGGCTCCGCCCGTCGAGCACAAAAACGCGGCAGAACGGATGGAATATTTACGAAAGAAACTTTCAGACGCGAACGCCACGCGCGATGCGATCATGAAGCAGCTCAAAGAGCAGCCCTTCATGGAATACAATCGGCGTCAGCGCTACAGAAAGGCCCTGCCGGCTTATGATGCCATGATAAAACGGCTCAAGCTGGATATTGCCGCAGCCGAAACCATCATGAAAATGTCCAAAGAAGACCTGGAAAATCCCACCATAAAGCCTCATTTCCAGCACTACCCGAACACGTCCAACCAATCAAAACCCAAGCCAGAGAAATGACCTTTTTTGCCTGACTGCCTGACGATGCCTTTTGTTTCCATGATCGAAAAGATATTTGTCTCCAACTTTCACCACTGGGGGAGCCTCAATAACTCTGTTTTCAACAGGGGGCGGGTTTGGTTTGCCTGCACCGGCATTGCGTCGGCCGATCTCAATATGGCCTGGAGTGAAAAACCGATCACAAGAGACGACACAGACGCGCTCATCTTCGCCAAAAATGAATTCCTGCGCCGGAATCTGCCTTTCTGGTGGTGGGTCTTCCCTTCCACCCGGTCGGAAACCGCAGAAAGACTGTTGCGCGAAGAAGGGCTTCCCTTTATTAAATCCACACCCTGTATGGTGGCTGATTTGGCCTTCGTGACCGGGACATCCACCCCTGACCCGCCTCTCAATGTGATTTGTGTGGAAAACCGGCATGATCGTGACCTGTGGGAGGCTGTTTCATTTTCAGGGTTCGGCTTCACCCCCGACACAAAACAGCAATATCACAGGTTTGTAACAGCTTTCGACTCCGGTGGAAATTCGCACTACAAGCTGCTCTTGGGGCGTATTGGTGAAAATGCCGTGGCCACCGCCATGCTGTTTATGGAAAATGACTTAAGCGGTATTTATTTTTTGACAACTTCAGCCGATAAACGAAGACAGGGAATCGGCCTGGCCATGACACAAGCGGCCATGCAGGCCGCAAAGAATTACGGTGCCCGTTTTGCCGTTTTGCAATCATCACCGGAGGGTTACCGGGTATACAGGAGGGCAGGCTTTGAGGAATGCTGCCGTATCGATGTGTATGGCGAGCAGGATGCCTAGTTTTCCAGATATGTTGCGGCGGGGCCGCCAAAATAGATTAAGAAAAAAAGAGGTGCGAAACTATGAACATAATTCCCTATCTGGCCTGGGAGCCGGCCTATAGTGTTACCGTGGAGCATATTGACGAGCAGCACAGAAAGCTGTTTGATATTGCCAATGATCTGATCGATGAGGTCCAGATGGGCTCCAACCGTCTGCTCCCTATAATCCGCGACCTGGTTCATTATGTATCCGTCCATTTCCACGATGAGAACATCGTCATGATGAAGTCCGGCTATCCAGATTTTGACAAACATAATCAGGAGCATCGTCAATTCACCGAAAAAGTGGAGGAATTTATCGAGTCATACAAGCAGGGCGATGCGGAACTGGGCATGAAAATGATCATCTACATGAAGGAGTGGATTTTTAACCACACAACAA